>NZ_JAHLRC010000153.1:0-7041 GCF_018919545.1 Citrobacter sp. S46_ASV_140 | reverse complement strand
GGTTAGGGCGCACGACCAGTTTGAGCGATTCCAGAAATAACAACTCGTAGTTCAGACCAACCATCAATTCCGGATCGGCCATACGGCCAATGCCGAGATCAATTTCCCCTGACTTTAAACCCGCCAGGATCATGGGATTACTCATGGTGGCAACCTGCAGCGTGGTCTCCATTTGCTGCTTATGGAACGGGCCAATGACCGCCGGCAGAATGCCCAGGGCCGCGGTGGGTAAGGCGCCAATCCGTACGACATCCGTCTGTGACTCTTCGCGCTGGTTTAAGGCTTGTCCGGCGGTGTTGAGTGCATCCAGCACTCTGACTGCGTGGGTAAGAAACTGTTCTCCGGGCAGCGTTAATTGCGCGCCAAGGCGGCCACGCTCAAAGAGCCGGGTACCGGTCAGTTGCTCCAGTTCATTCAGCGTTTTGGAGAGGGCTGGTTGGCTCAGGTTAAGGGTCTCAGCCGCGCGGCCCAACGTTCCCTGCTGTGCAACGGCGACAAAAGTATGAAGGTGGCGCAAGCGAATGCGCTGATTGAACAGAACATTTTTTTCCATAAGCGATGTTAAAAACAGAGTCGTATCGGTGACAAGTGAAGTTGTTCGATTTTGATAACTTGATAGCAAAATATTATTAACATTTATCCTATTTTACTTACAAATGATTTATTTTGCTTATGTTTTGTACAGCGCAGCCGGGGGGTGGGATCATGGAAGATAATCCGTCCAGTCGATATACTTTCGTTATTGTTTGCTTTTGAACCATTATCTTCACAAGGTACTGATTAATGATAGATGTAATAGGGCACCTTAACCCCGATAGCGATGCCATTTGTACCGCCGCCATGACGGCGCGTTGGCTTACTTTACGTGGCCAGCAGGCGACGGCATGGCGTCTGGGCGAACCTAACCGCGAAACGCAATTTATCTTTGAGCATGCGGGACTGACGATGCCCGAACGGCTGACGTTTGAACTGACCGATCGTGATGTGTGGCTGGTCGATTTCACCGAGCCTGCCCAGGGGCCGGCATCGCTGGCAGAAAGTAACGTCGTGGGAATTATCGATCATCACCGACTCGGTGGATTAGTCACTCGTCTGCCACCAGAAGTGTGGGTGAAGCCAGTTGGCAGCAGCGCGACGCTGTTATGGCAACTGATGACGGAAGAGGAGCGCAGCCAGTTGTCTGCCGCTGAGGCCGTTTTATTGCTGGGTGCCGCATTGAGTGACACTGTCACGCTTCGCTCACCAACGACCACCTCTGACGATCGCCTGGCGGTGGAGGCCCTGGCCCAAAAAACCGGTGTGGATCTCGAGGCGTTTAGTCGCGACCTGCTGTCTGCTAAAACAAGCGTAGAAGGCATGAGCGCTCGCGAGCTTCTGCAGAAAGACATTAAAACCTTCACCATTCATGGACATTCTGTTTGTGTGGCGCAGCTTGAACTGTATGCGCTGCAACAGGTGGATGCGGTGCTGGACGATCTCCGTCTGGAAATGGCGTGCTATGCAGAGGAAAAGAATGCCGCGCTGGTTGTACTGATGCTCACCGATATCAATCTGGGCGATACCAGCCTGTGGTTTGCCGGTCCAGCGCTCTCAGACATCCCGCAGCCCTGTAAGGTGGAGGGGATGCTCAGCCGTAAAAAACAGATGTTGCCCTGGCTGGAAAGTCATTTAAAACCACGCCAGTAGGTTCTGTTCACCGTCTGTAGGGGTGGGAAATTTACGCGGGGTCACACTTTGTAAATTCTTCCCACCGGAGTCAGCGGCGTTTTCTACACTCCAGGTAATATTCACTGGAGGCATGACATTATGGCGAACACCATCACGGCAGATGAGATTCGGGAACAATTTTCGCAGGCAATGTCAGCAATGTACCAGCAGGAAGTCCCGCAATATGGCACGTTGCTGGAACTTGTCGCTGATGTGAATCTGGCGGTACTGGAAAATAATCCTACGCTGCATGAAAAACTGGCGAATGCAGATGAGCTGGCCCGGCTAAACGTTGAGCGCCACGGCGCCATTCGGGTGGGCACTGCGCAGGAGCTTTCTACGCTACGCCGGATGTTTGCCATTATGGGCATGTATCCGGTGAGTTATTACGATCTCTCCCAGGCCGGTGTTCCCGTGCATTCCACCGCGTTTCGTCCCATTGACGATGCGTCGCTTTCGCGCAACCCGTTTCGGGTATTCACCTCGTTATTGCGGCTCGAATTAATCGAAAACGCCGCGCTACGGCAAAAAGCCGCGGAGATCCTCGCGAAACGCGATATTTTCACCCGTCGTTGTCACGAACTGCTGGATGAGTTTGATGTGCAGGGCAGTTTTACGCCTGAGCAGGCGCAGGAGTTTGTGCAAGAAGCGCTGGAAACTTTCCGCTGGCATCAGCATGCCACGGTCGATGAGGCGACCTATCACGCATTGCACAATGAGCACCGGCTGATTGCTGATGTGGTGTGTTTCCCTGGGTGTCATATCAACCATCTGACGCCGCGTACGCTGGATATCGACCGGGTTCAGTCGATGATGCCGGAGTGCGGCATTGAACCCAAAATACTGATTGAAGGGCCGCCGCGCCGCGAGGTGCCCATTTTATTGCGCCAGACCAGTTTTAAAGCGCTGGAAGAGCCAGTGTTATTTGCCGGTGAAATGCGTGGCACTCACACGGCGCGTTTTGGTGAAATCGAACAGCGCGGCGTGGCCCTGACGCCGAAAGGCAGAGCATTGTACGACGAATTGCTGAATAAAGCGGGAACGGGAAAAGACAACCTGACGCATCAGCTGCATTTGCAGGAGGTGTTCAAAGCATTCCCGGACAGCGAATTTCTGCTGCGCCAGCAGGGGCTTGCCTGGTTCCGCTACCGGCTGACGCCGTCGGGCGAGGCGCATCGACAGGCGATTCGCCCGGATGACGACCCGCAACCGCTCATTGAGCGGGGCTGGCTGGTTGCTCAGCCCATTACCTACGAAGATTTTTTACCGGTGAGCGCCGCGGGGATTTTCCAGTCTAATCTGGGGAATGAAACTCAGGTCCGTAGCCACGGTAATTCCAGCCGCGACGCGTTTGAACAGGCGCTGGGTTGTGCGGTTTATGATGAGTTTGCGTTGTATCAGGAGGCGCAAGATCGCAGTAAACGGCGGTGTGGTTTACTTTAATTGAATTTACATGGGATTCGGTCTGTTCCCATCGACATAAAATATTTTCGATTTTGTACAGATAATCGGCGACCAACAATTGGATTATTAATGAATTTTGTCTAGAGTGAGCGGTCAGAAATGTGCACTCTCTTGCCGCTGATTATGGCCGGCGCGGGACCATTTACACGACCAGAAGGACTTACTTTCAGGCATGAATCGCAGACGATTTATTAAAGGTTCAATGGCAATGGCCGCCGTGTGCGGAACCAGTGGTATTGCATCACTCTTTTCCAGCGCCGCCTTTGCGGCAGAGTCTGACATTGCAGACGGAAAAACCGTACGTTTTGATTTTTCCGTTCTGCAATCGATGGCCCATGACTTAGCACAGAAGCCCTGGGGCGGCGCACCGCGCGCGTTACCTGACACGCTGGCCAAACTGACGCCTCAGGCCTACAACAGCATTCAATATGACGCAGAGCAGTCTCTGTGGAACAATGTTGAAAATCGTCAGCTTGATGCGCAGTTCTTCCACGTGGGAATGGGCTTCCGTCGCCGCGTACGCATGTTCTCGGTTGATGGCAGCACGCATATGGCGCGCGAAATCCACTTCCGTCCGGAACTGTTTAAATACAATGATGCGGGTGTGGATACCAAACAGTTGGAAGGGCAGACTGACCTCGGGTTCGCCGGGTTCCGCGTGTTTAAAGCGCCAGAATTAGCCCGTCGCGATATCGTTTCGTTCCTGGGCGCCAGCTATTTCCGCGCCGTGGATGACACCTATCAGTACGGTTTATCGGCCCGCGGTCTGGCGGTAGATACCTACACCGACAGCAAAGAAGAGTTTCCTGATTTCACCTCTTTCTGGTTCGAAACGGTCAAACCGGGCGCAACCTCCTTTACCGTGTATGCGCTTCTCGACAGCCCCAGCGTAACCGGCGCATTTAAGTTCGTGATCCACTGCGAGAAAACGCAGGTGATCATGGATGTACAAAACCACATCTATGCGCGCAAAGACATCAAGCAGCTCGGTATTGCACCGATGACCAGCATGTTTAGCTGCGGCAACAACGAACGTCGGATGTGTGACACCATACACCCGCAAATTCATGATTCCGACCGTCTGGCGATGTGGCGGGGCAATGGCGAGTGGATCTGCCGCCCGCTGAATAACCCGCAAAAACTGCAGTTCAACGCCTATACCGATAACAACCCGAAAGGGTTTGGCTTGCTGCAGCTCGATCGCGACTTCTCCCATTACCAGGATATCATGGGCTGGTACAACAAGCGTCCGAGCCTGTGGGTCGAACCGCGTAACCAGTGGGGCAAGGGGACTATCGGCCTGATGGAGATCCCGACGACCGGCGAAACGCTGGATAACGTCGTCTGCTTCTGGCAGCCTGAAAGGTCGATCAAAGCGGGCGATGATCTGGAATTCAAATATCGCCTGTACTGGAGTGCTCAGCCGCCGGTGCGTTCACCGCTGGCTCGCGTGATGGCGACCCGAACAGGCATGGGCGGCTTCCCGGAAGGATGGGCGCCGGGCGAGCACTACCCGGAAAAATGGGCGCGACGTTTTGCTGTTGATTTCGTTGGTGGCGATCTAAAAGCCGCCGCGCCGAAGGGTATTGAACCGGTGATTACGCTCTCCAGCGGTGAAGCGAAACAGATTGAGATCCTTTACGTGGAACCTATCGACGGTTATCGGATTCAGTTTGACTGGTATCCGACCTCTGACTCAACCGATCCGGTAGATATGCGTATGTTCCTGCGTTGTCAGGGCGACGCCATCAGTGAAACCTGGCTGTATCAGTACTTCCCGCCAGCGCCGGATAAACGTCAGTACGTTGACGACCGCGAGATGCGTTAATCACTCCCTTTACGGCTCTCCGAATGGGGAGCCGTATCCGTAATCCTCTTCACAACCATTCTGTACACTATTTACTCGATCCCGTTCGCATTTTTCTGTAAGTCAAGTGGGTACTCTGGAGGTGTGTATTTCTTATACACGTTCTTTTCCACTAACAGGGAGAAAGTATGTTTCCAGAATACAGAGACCTTATTTCCCGACTGAAATCCGAGAACCCTCGCTTTCTGTCCTTATTCGAAAAACACAACAGCCTTGATCATGAGATCTCCAGACTGGAAGGTTCGGATGGTCGGGGGTATAGTTTGGACATTGTTCGCCTTAAGAAACAGAAACTCCACCTGAAGGAAGATCTGCTCAAAATATTGCAAAAAGAGAGTGTCAGTGAGAGCTAAGTAAAACGGCGCTTGCTGTGTAAAAGGGCTTCCAAAAGGGAGCCCTTCCTGTTTTTATTTGATGAGCAGGGTGGCCTGCTTAACCATCATAATGGAATGAAAATGTCAGAAGTGATTACCATCAATGACACGCTGGAACTGCGTGCCGTAGAAGAGCAACACGTCACGCCTCTGCATCAGTTGGTGCTTAAAAATAAACGCTGGCTCCAGCAGTCGCTTAACTGGCCGCAGTTTGTTGCCTCTGAGGAGGACACCCGCAAGAATGTGCAGGGCAATATGATGTTGCACCAGCGCGGTTACGCCAAAATGTTCCTGATTTTTGCGCAAGAAAATGTGGTCGGGGTTATCTCGTTTAACCAGATAGAACCGCTGAACAAAGCGGCTTATATCGGCTACTGGCTGGATGAGGAGCATCAGGGTCAAGGCATCATGTCCCAGGCGCTACAGGCCTTAATTCATCATTATGCGCAGCGTCAGGAGATTCGCCGCTTCGTGATTAAATGTCGCGTAGAAAACGTTGAGAGCAACCAGGTGGCGCTACGTAATGGCTTCCAACTGGAAGGATGTATGCAACAGGCGGAATTCCTTAATGGTGATTACTATGATGTGAATCTCTACGCCCGCATCATTGATGGCTCTTCAGAATAAACCTGCGATAGGCGTGCGCGTAATGCGCTGTTCACCGTTAATCACTTTCGGTCCGCGTAGGTGAATGGTATCGCCATCAAACGCCTGGATATGCGCCTGACCGGCTATCTCAATGTGATGCTCGATCAGCACTTCGCCCAGCACGCAGACGTGGCCTTCAATCAGGATGTGGTCGTCTAACTGGAGCGGTCCACCGCGTAATTGCGCATGACCGCCGACCAGCACGTGGTGTTTCAGCACGCAGTTACCTTCAACTACCGCGTGCTCCGCCACCTGCGAACTGTAGCGTAGGGTAGGTATGGCATCTTCTTCGCTCCCGGCGATGACGCGCGCATATCCATAGACTTTGGCGCAATCGCAAATCCAGACATTGTTCTCTTCATTACCTTCCACCTGTGCGAAATCAAAAACTTCCGCCCGATGTTCAATAAAGGCATAGTTGATTTTCGCATCGCCATAGATCTGCGCCTGATGCACCACTCGTGAGTGGCTGACAAAAGCCCGATCATAAATTTGCAGGAGCTGGTCGCTTTCACGGGTTAGCCCCCTGGCGGCGATGATTTCAGAGTCACGCACCACGCGCGCATCACCAAAGAGAAGGCACTCGCCGCGAACCACAGAATCCTGAATAGTGACGTTGTCACGTATTTGCGCATTATGACTGATTTCAGCCCGGTCAATCCACACGTCATCGCTAATTTGCGCGCCATCTCTGACCACGCTTGCCTGAGTAATGCGGGCGTTTCCTGTAATCGTCGCGCCGGAAAATGCGAGCGCGTTCTCATCGTAAATCCAGCAATCACCGCTTTGTGACAGCACGCTTTCATTGTCGATCCAGCCACCGGGCGTGCCGGCCTGGACATCATTAAAATCAGTGAGCGCAATGATTTGGCGTAGTAATACGCTTTTTTTATTGCCATTATCCTGGTAACTAAAGGATCGAGACTCATCGCTGAGACGATATTTGGTCATAGCTCATTTCCATGTTGCGCACCTTAGTTA
>NZ_JAHLRC010000152.1:0-7070 GCF_018919545.1 Citrobacter sp. S46_ASV_140 | reverse complement strand
GTCATAAAACGTTCATTACCAGACGTTAAAAACCCTCCTGTCTTTTAACGGGGATCACACCCAGTGAATATTAGCGCGTACTTTTAATCAGGAATGAAAATGAAAAAGAGCACTCTGGCATTAGTGGTGATGGGTATTACTGCGTCGGCATCCGTACAGGCAGCGGAAGTGTATAACAAGAACGGTAATAAACTGGACCTGTACGGCAAAGTAAAAGCCATGCATTACATGACGGATTATGACAGCAAAGACGGCGACCAGAGCTATATCCGTTTAGGTTTTAAAGGCGAAACGCAAATTAACGATGAACTGACGGGATATGGCCGCTGGGAAGCAGAGTTCGCCGGCAATAAAGCCGAAAGCGACTCAAACCAGCAAAAAACCCGTCTGGCCTTTGCCGGTCTGAAATTAAAAAACCTTGGCTCGTTTGATTACGGTCGTAACCTCGGCGCGCTGTACGACGTGGAAGCGTGGACCGATATGTTCCCGGAATTCGGCGGCGACTCCTCCGCGCAGACCGATAACTTTATGACCAAACGCGCCAGCGGCCTGGCGACCTACCGTAACACCGACTTCTTCGGCGTCGTGGATGGTCTGGATCTCACCCTGCAATACCAGGGGAAAAATCAGGACCGCGATGTGAAAAAACAAAACGGCGACGGTTTTGGTACTTCCGTTACCTATGATTTTGGCGGCAGCGATTTCGCGGTGAGCGGTGCGTATACCAACTCCGATCGTACCAACCAGCAGAATCTGCAAACGCGTGGGACTGGCGATAAAGCAGAAGCCTGGGCAACCGGTTTAAAATATGATGCTAACGATATTTATATTGCGACGTTCTATTCTGAAACGCGCAATATGACGCCAATTTCCGGTGGCTTCGCCAATAAAACACAGAACTTCGAAGCGGTAGTTCAGTACCAGTTTGACTTTGGTCTGCGTCCGTCACTGGGTTATGTGCTGTCAAAAGGGAAAGATATTGAAGGCGTAGGCAATGAGGATCTGGTGAATTATATCGACGTTGGCGCAACATACTATTTCAACAAAAATATGTCCGCGTTTGTCGATTATAAAATCAACCAGCTCGATAGCGACAATAAACTGGGCATCAACAATGATGATATCGTTGCTGTCGGTATGGTTTATCAGTTCTGATGTAGCATAAAAAAATGCCGGATGGGGTTGCGCCGCCATCCGGCATTTTACTGTTCATTATGCCGTTAATTTAACCGGTTCATCGTTAAAATCGTCAGCAGGCTCCAGCGCCAGATTCAGCGACGTTAACAACCCACGTAATTTTTCATGAAATTCACGTAAGGTGTATTCCAGTCGCTCTACCACTTCAGTCTCTTTCACCGGCACTGCAGTCCAGTTCCCGTCTTTATCGAACAAGCCAAACTGGTAGCTGTACGTGAAGCGTTTTTCCTGCGCCTCCAGTTCCATCCACCAGCCCCAAAACTCGCGTTTCTCTGGGGCAGGTTTCACATTGACGCAAACAGCCAGACAATCGAAAAAAAACCGATTATCTTCGCACTGCCCTTCCCGGATGTACGGGCCAAGCGCGGTGAATTTCTTGATCAATCTACTTTTCGGATGCCCACTCGGTAACGTCATTACGATCTCCTTAGGTGAAGCACCTGTTTTACCAAATCGATAAAATTTAGCAAACTTTTAACACAATCTCTGATTGATCCAACCGGTTATTTCCTGCAGCCCTTTGTCAAAATTGCGATACACCGGGTTGAATGGAATCTCCAGCAACTTACCGTCAGAAGATGAAGAAGTGATTAAACGCGACTCCTCTTCCGGGCTAAACGGATCGTTTTTCCAGAACCCCGACAGCATTGGCGTTGGGCAGCGTCGGCCCAGCAGGCCCTGCACTTTTAATGAATAGCGATTAAGCTCAACGCGCAACGCTTCATCGGATGCGTCGTGCATCCCCAAACGACTGGCCAGAACGTCAAGGTACATTTCCGGGACGCTTGCCTGGCGCTGCGGGTCGCTAAGCAGCGCATGAACCACCGGCCCTAAACAGGCCACCGCCTTCAGACGTGATGATTCCAGATACGCCAGGCGTACCGCCACGTTGGCGCCAAAGCGGAAGCCGAAGGCCGCCACACGGGTGTGATCCACCCATGGAACATTCGGCAGCGCTTTTAATACGTGCTGGTGCAGCAGACTGGAGTCCTGGGTCAGTTTCCATTTTGACGAGAACCCGACCGACGGCATATCCAGCGTCAGCATGGCAATACCGCGCGGGGCAAAGTAGCGCTCATACAGAGTGTAATAATCCGTTTGCATGGAATCGAGGCCACCGCACATCAGCACCGTCGGGAACGGACCGTCGCCTTTTGGCATATGCAGGAAGCCGGTAATCGGCGCGCCGCCGGTAACGGCAAATTCCATCTCACGCAGCGTGCCCGGCAGACGCTGTGCGGCCTCTTCATAGGCGCGATTGGCCAGAGCCTGCGCCTGCTCTGCCAGCTCATCGCCTTTTAAGTGCGGATAAGCAGCGATGTTGTAGAGCGTGGAAGCATGCAGCCAGTGGCGTCCGCTCACTTGCGGATCCTCTTCCATAGAGGCTTTCTGTTGCCAGTCCATCGCCTGCTTCGCCCACTCGTAAATCCAGTTTCCGCCGCGATAGCCGATAACCGTGTCGTAAAGCTCTTTATCGGTGCGTTCGGCTTCGCTCATGACGATACGCGCCTGCACTTCGAGGATTTCGCGCGGATCGACGCCACGCCAGATCCACATCAGGCGGTTCACCATGCGGTACCAGTGCGGGATGGTTTTGCCATCCAGAGTCGATTGTACGGACGGCTGCGCGCCGTGATTAAAACGACGAACCAGCGTTGACGTTTCAGGGTGTTTGAAGCGGGGTTTAAACAGGACTTCGCTGAGGTTAGCCTGTGACATGATTGCAGCCTCCATGAGTACTCACTAAGGCATAGTGTAACCTGACACAGCACAAAAAGAACAACGCCCGACAGTGCGGGCGTTGAAAACTTTTTAGATTAGCGACCCGAGATCGGCGGAACGAACACTACGCCCATATCCCACGGCTGCTCAATCCAGGTATCCTGAGGGATATCAACAACATAATCATTCACCAGCGGGCGACCTGCCGGCTTAGCGAAAATAGTGACGAAATGCGCTTTAGGGTACATTTCGCGGATCGCTACGGCGGTACCACCGGTGTCAACCAGGTCATCAATTACGATGAAACCTTCACCGTCGCCTTCGGCACGCTTCAGCACTTTCAGTTCGCGCTGGTTGTCGTGATCGTAGCTGGAGATGCATACGGTATCGACATGACGAATACCCAATTCACGCGCCAGCAATGCGCCCGGCACCAGACCACCACGGCTAACGGCAATAATGCCTTTCCATTGTTCAGAAGGCATCAGGCGGCTTGCCAGTTTACGTGCATGGATCTGCAACATGTCCCAGGTGACGACGTATTTTTCGCTCATGTGAAGTGTCCCAGCCTGTTTATCTACGGCTTAAAAAGTGTTCGAGGGGGAAATAGGTTGCGCGAGATTATAGAGATCTGACGCACTAAAAACCAGTGTTTCGCGGAATCCGCGCCTCTTTTTGCATGCTTTATGCTAGCCGTCAGCGGAGAAAGTGGTATTCTCAATCGCATCGCGCAAGCCTGACTTGTGATGTTTTTAATTCTGCTAACCCTGTGGCCTGCAAGCAAGTTTTGTAGGACATCGCCAAGGAGACTCAACGTGTCTGAACTGTCTCAGTTATCCCCGCAACCGCTGTGGGATATTTTTGCCAAAATCTGTTCTATTCCTCATCCGTCCTACCATGAAGAGCAGCTCGCTGAACACATTCTGAGCTGGGCCCAAGAGAAAGGTTTCCACGTCGAGCGCGATCAGGTCGGTAATATCCTGATTCGCAAACCCGCTACCGCAGGAATGGAAAACCGCAAGCCGGTCGTTCTGCAAGCGCACCTGGATATGGTCCCGCAGAAAAATAACGACACCGTGCACGACTTCACTAAAGATCCTATCCAGCCTTATATTGACGGCGAATGGGTAAAAGCCCGTGGCACCACGCTGGGTGCGGATAACGGCATCGGTATGGCGTCAGCACTGGCCGTTCTGGCTGATGACAACGTGGTACACGGTCCGCTCGAAGTGCTGCTGACCATGACCGAAGAAGCAGGTATGGATGGCGCGTTTGGTCTGCAGGCTAACTGGCTGCAGGCAGATATCCTGATCAACACCGACTCTGAAGAAGAAGGTGAGATCTATATGGGTTGCGCAGGCGGTATCGACTTTACCTCTAACCTGCCGCTGTCCCGTGAAGCAATCCCGGCTGGCTTCCAGAGCTTTAAGCTGACGTTGAAAGGCCTGAAAGGCGGTCACTCCGGTGGCGAAATCCACGTTGGTCTCGGTAACGCTAACAAGTTGCTGGTACGCTTCCTGGCGGGTCACGCTGAAGAGCTGGATCTGCGTCTGGTTGATTTCAACGGCGGTACGCTGCGCAACGCGATTCCGCGTGAAGCCTTTGCCACCCTCGCAGTGGCGGCAGATAAAGTTGATGCGTTAAAAGCGCTGGTCAACACCTACCAGGAAATCCTGAAAAACGAACTGGAAGCCAAAGAGAAGAACCTGGCTCTGCTGCTGGATGCCGTTACTCACGACAAAGCCGCGCTGACCACTCAGTCTCGCGACAGCTTCGTACGTCTGCTGAACGCCACCCCGAACGGTGTTATCCGCAACTCAGACGTAGCCAAAGGCGTGGTAGAAACCTCCCTGAACGTCGGCGTTGTAACCATGACTGACGACAACGTTGAAATTCACTGCCTGATCCGTTCTCTGATCGACAGCGGTAAAGACTACGTGGTGAGCATGCTGGATTCACTGGGTAAACTGGCTGGCGCGAAAACCCAGGCCAAAGGCGGATACCCTGGCTGGCAGCCGGATGCTAACTCTCCGGTTATGCACCTGGTTCGCGAAACCTACCAGCGTCTGTTCAACAAAACGCCAAACATCCAGATCATTCACGCCGGTCTGGAATGTGGCCTGTTCAAGAAACCGTATCCGGAAATGGACATGGTTTCCATCGGGCCAACCATCACCGGTCCGCACTCCCCGGATGAGCAGGTTCATATCGAAAGCGTTGGTCACTACTGGACGCTGCTGACTGAACTGCTGAAGTCGATTCCGGCGAAGTAAGATTCTGCGCTAAGTGCCGGATAGCGCTGCGCTTATCCGGCAATCCATCAGAGTCACAGCCCCAACAGCAGCTGTCTTTCCAGTTGGGGATCCAGCAGCGTGACGTGTAATCCCACCAGCCTCACGCCTCGCCCTCCCCGACGTTCTTCCCAGGTTTTACGCGCCGTCGCAATTAAGTCATCTTTATTTAAGCGCGGCCAGACGTGCTCCTGCGTGGTCTGCTGAAAATCATTAAACTTGAGTTTTATCCCCTGGCGAGCGATAAGGAGATCCGGCTTTACCTTGGCCAGACGCCGTTCCAGTTCGGGATAAAGCCGCTCAATAATCGCCTCACACTCTGACCACTCATGAATATCTTCCGCCAGCGTGCGCTCCACGCCGACGGATTTGCGCAGTCTGTCGTTGTTAACGTCCCGCTCGTCAATGCCCTGGCTTCGCTCCCACAGCACGCGACCAAACTTACCAAAACGTTTGAGCAGCATTGCCAGGTCGTATTTTTGAACATCCTCGCAGGTACGCAATCCCATTGATTCCAGCTTCGCGGCGGAGACTTTGCCGACGCCGGGAATTTTGCCGAGCGGTAACGTTTTGAGAAATTCAGGAACATCGGCAGGGGTAATTACATATTGCCCGTTGGGCTTGTTGAGATCGGAGGCTATTTTTGCCAAAAATTTAACCGGCGCAATCCCGGCAGAAGCGGTTAGCTGCAGCTCGTTAAAAATCGTCTGGCGGATCTCCTGGGCGATCAGCGTGGCAGAACCGTGGCAGTGGGTGCTGTCGGTTACATCCAGATAGGCTTCATCCAGCGACAGGGGTTCAATCAGCGAGGTATAGCGGGAGAAAATCGCCTGAATCTGGCGGGAGGCTTCTTTGTAGGCCTCGTAGCGACCGGGTAATAAGGTAAGATGCGGGCATAGCTTTAACGCCATTCCCGTTGGCATCGCGCTACGCACGCCAAATTTGCGCGCCGGGTAATTGGCTGTACTGATAACCCCCCGGCGCTCCCGGCTGCCGCCAATGGCAATGGGAATGTCACGCAGAGCGGGGTTATCGCGCATTTCCACCGCTGCGAAAAAGCAGTCCATATCAACATGTATGATTTTGCGCATTACTCGCCTCCCACAACACTGTTTAAGTATACAGTATTTTTATAGTGTGAGAAGTATGATTATTCCTTACGCCGGACCATTCATGACGAAGCGGGCATCGCACAGGTAACGCACAATATCCTTTTTCGTATGTTCTGCGGGATTCCCCGCCGTACTGACAAACAGTTTATTCACTTTGCGAACATTTGCCCGCAGCAGTTTTTCGATTGTCATCAGGCGGAAGGCATCATTTTCAACGCAGAAAAGCTCGTAGTCGCCCAGACGTTCACCACAAATTTCACAGTGATTCATCCAGTAACGTAGCCCGGTGGTTTTACTTTTATCGAGGTAGTAATTGCTGGCTTTGATGTTCTTTTTTATCTCTTCAGGCAGAGAATTAATGTGGAACAAAAAGCTGTTACGCCTGACCGACTGCCAGCCCTGACCATCCTGATTTTTCTTAATAAAGCGGGTAAACATCACGCCATGGATGCGGGTAATTTGGTGGCAGCTCCAGCAGTGCATCTTCGAGGTAATCACCAGATAGTACGGCGCGACAATATTAAAATTGTCGGTGTCGTAGACATAGTCACGAAGCGCCCCGTTTAGCTCGTGGGGTTCGGTGTACCAGATACCTGAGACCTTGTCGAAATGCGCCCCCTGACAGGCTACATCGGTGACGTTATCAGTATGAATCTCCAATGGAATAATATGGGTTACATCTATCACATTGCCTTCCTGAGGAATAAATTGCCCCCACATTGCGTGGGGGACGGGAACAGAATTAATG
>NZ_JAHLRC010000151.1:0-7148 GCF_018919545.1 Citrobacter sp. S46_ASV_140 | reverse complement strand
GATCATATACAGCGTCAGCAACACGCAGCAGGTAACGAACAACACGGCAATCAGCAGCAAAAAAGTGAGCAATATTCTCGACAGGGTCGATTCCTGACGATGCTGCCGACGCAAATCTCTGCCAAACAAAAAAACCAGATAATAGCGTTTACTGAAAAAGGGAAAGCTTCGGCGAATATCGATCTGATGCCGCGAAGTCAGAGTCGAGGCCAGGATCGCTTTTTCCACCCCTTCTTTTTGTTCAGGGGTCAACCCTTGCGCAATCGGCTCGTCAAGATGAGCATAAAATCGTTCGATGACGGGAGGACGATTTTGAGGACTGGTCAAAATTAACCTATATCTTTATCAATTGAGTGATAGACGTTAATCGTCTTTTTGGCGATTTCATGCCAGTTGTAGTTTTGCAAATATACACGATAGTCCACGCTATTGGTTGCCGCCCATTCGGTTAATTTTTCGGCCAGGCTGGTCACATCCCCCACCTTAAAATAGGCCTCGGACGGCAGTTGAACTTCGAGGTTAGCCGGAATATCACTGACGACGGCAGGAAGAGAAAATGACATCGCTTCCAGCAGCGCAATGGGCAATCCTTCATGGTATGAAGGCATCACAAACAGCTGTGCCTGGGAAAACACCGCCTGAAGCTCATCACCACGCAAGAACCCCGTCATCACAACGCCAGGGGTGTCCGCGGCAAGCTTTTTGAGGCGAATGCTGTATTCGGTCGGATGATCCGCATCGCCAATTAACACTAACGGCATAGTTAAACCGCTGCGCTGATAGGCGGCGATGGCATCATGCATCCCTTTTTCTTCCACAAATCGCCCAACCACCACGAGGTAGTTTTTCGGCTGCAGCCCAAAGCGGGAGAGCGTATTGTCGATGGTCAGCGCAGATAACGACCGCGGCTCGTTGACGCCATTGTGAATTAAATGCGCATCATAGCGAGCGTGTTTTTTCTGGATCAGTTGATTAATAACCTCAGAAATCACAATCACTTCGTTGGCATATCTCACTGCCCAACGCTCACCCAGCAGCAATATTTTTTTAGCAACAAATCCCCATTTTTGACGATCGTAATCAGGTCCATGGTGGGTGAACACCACCTTCTTCCCTAACATGCGTAATAAGGGGATCACAAGCCCAGGTCCGATAGCATGGACATGCACAATATCTGAATGGTCGATACTTGTCCTAAATGCCGCTAAAACGGAATGGACAATCGCTTCCAGCGAGCGCTTTTTGGGTGCCCACAGCGCGTAGGTTTCAACTTTCTTATATAATGATCGTTTGTAATTTACATACGGCGAGCGTGCAATCACGCAAATATCAACGTCCAACTGCTGCTTAATGGCAGGATATAGATTCTGACAGTGTGTCTCCACCCCGCCCAATACATCGGGAATACCACGCGTACCAAAAACCGTTATTTTTTTACTCATACTATGGCCTGCTCAGCAGTTCTTTATAGAGCGCCAGTAGAGTATCCATATGTTTACTCAGCGCATATTTTTCACTCAATCGCGCACGACCCTGTAAGCCCATGACCCGCGCCTTCTCTGGCGAGTCGGCCAGTGCATCCATCGCATTTGCTAACTCCTGCGCATTGCCAGGTTCGAATAAAATCCCTTCGATGCCGTCACGAATTTGTTCCGGGATGCCACCGATGCGCGATCCGATCACCGGCTTGCCTAAGGACATCGCCTCTAATATCGCCATAGAACAGTTTTCATAGCATTCTGAAGGAAGGATCACTGCCCGCGCATGCTTAATAAGGTTATCGAGAGCTTCCCCTTGTTGCACATAACCTAAAAACTCAACGTCCGGGTATTGGGCGACTAATTCGTCGTGCAGGGGACCGTGCCCCACAATTTTCAGCGGCGCTTTGTTCTGCATTTTCTCATGCGCCGCCAATAACGTTGCCACGCCCTTTTCACGGCTCAGGCGACCGAAGTACAGCATATAGCCCGCATCGCTTACCTCACCCAGAGGACGGCTGTCATCAACGCCATTGACGATGACATCAATGCGCGAATTCGGCAGCGTACGCAACAATACGCCGCGTAAAAAGACGCTCGGCGAAACGATCACATCCAGCGCCTGGTAATTTTGCGCAATATACTGCCAGGTCGCCTCTAAAGAGAGCAGGAGGCTTTTTGAAGCAGAGCCTTCCTGGCAACGATACCTGAAGGCATTGAAAACCGTCCCGGTAATACAGGAATCACACACTTTACCGTCGCGCAGCATGGAATAGGCAGGACAGACGATTTTATAGTCATGCGCGGTCAGCACCGTTTTGCAGCCAAAATTGCGGGCCACTTTAATCAACGCCGGCGTTAACTGATGGTAAATGTTATGGAAGTGGACGATATCCGGACGCTCTTTTTGTAGTAGCGCCAGCATCTTTTTGCAGGCCTGCGAATTATGAATAAAGTTAACCGCCGTTTTGAGCCCGCCCAGCAGATTGCGCTCTTGGTGGTAGTCCACATTGCTGACGAAATAATCCGCATAGTCCGAAGGGAAATTGTTCTCATGCTGCATCGAGAAATCAATAACCTGTACTCCGGCCTGTTTCAGCATCTCGCGCTCTTGAAAATAAACGGTTTCCGCGCCGCCTTTAATGAAAAAAAACTTATTCACTAATAAAACTTTCATTGCGCCAGCCTTAGTTATTCATGAATGATTTTACTGTCAGGCGGAGTCAACGGATCGCGTACTGGTTTAGTCAACCCTTTAACAAGTCCCGCAGAAAGCACGGCCAGGTTCATTACGCTCTGCAATCCGTTCAATAACGATCGATTCTGCACGGTTTTCAAGATAATAAAGGCAAGCAAGGGTAGAAATGCAATATCGAAAAGTTCGAGATTGAAGGTCACCGCCGCAATAAACAAGGCAATCAGATACACAGAAAAAATCGCCTCGTTCTTAACCATTTTTAACGCTTTGCCGAAATAAGGTTTTCCCCATGCACAACGTAAAAGCTCGCCCGGTGCCTGATAGTATCCACTTTTCCAGCGGTGCTTCAGCATCTGAAAGGTCGGCATGGTATGCGAAGTATGAATAAAATACGGAATATTCAGACGGCGTAGTTTATAACCCGCATCGAGCAAACGCAGGCCAAGTTCGGCTTCTTCATAAGCGTGCAAATTACGGTTGGTGAGATAACCAATTTTCTCAATCGCAGAGCGGCGATATAACCCACCACCGCCTAAATGGTCGCTATCTCCAAGCGGATAGATTTTACTAATACGCTGCTTACGCGATTTAAATTCATAGTTAACGGCATCGTCCATTTCAACGGTTCCCGCGACCCCTGCATATTCCGGCTCAGCCTGCAAAAAAGCGACAGCCTGATCCACAAAGCCCTCTTCCAGCTCCATGTCGCCGTCCATCAGCAACAGATATTCCCCTTCACTATACAGATAACCTAACTGATGCCCGACGCCGCAGCAGCGATCGCCTGGGTCAGTTAAAGAGACCACGGTCACCCCTTTATCGATCGCAAGCTGTTGGGTGTTATCCGTTGACAGGCTATCTGCCACTATAATTTTATGTGGATAATCAACAAGCTGCCTGCGGATACTGTCTATCGTTTTCTCAATACATTCAGATTCATTGAGTGTTTTAATACTCACTGAAATAAACGGTTTTTGGTCCATACAATTACCCTACACAGCGAAGGACGGTTCGACGAATCACTAAACTTGATCCTAGTGATAAATAGAACAGGAATTGTAACATCGGTGTAATCATCAGTATCTGGCTGTAAGGTAAGCTAATTAAGCAACTGATAGCAAAAGCGTTAAACGCCGGTGCAAAGCTCAGCAACTGAAGATCCTGCTGGTCCAGTTGTTCAAGCGTCAGTAATGGCTTTGGCTGACAAACTTTCAGGATATAAATGAATAAGCTAATAAAAAGTAACGTGCCGATCACCCCGACTTCCCACAGCAGCATACTCAGGGAAGTCGAGTCGAGAATTAAGTTATAAATGATATTCAAAAAGCCCGGCGACACCGTACTCCCGCTGTTTGTGGCGTTGAGCCCGTACCCAAATAACGTTCCTGAAAGCCCCCACAGATCGTTATTTTTCAACCAGAACAGGAACGTCGTAAAGCGCCCTAACTCCCCGGTAGACATGATGTAGTTCGGGTCAAAGATATAGCTTAAGGAGTCGATGAAAATGCTTAACGAGCTTTTCGACGGATCGCCGCCAAACGCGGAAGAATAATAGTACGCGAGGATCACTATCGACAGGCTAATAAGCAGCAGCATGCCCGCCACAATAACCAACAGCGTTTTCAGATTAACCTTACTGACGTCTTTGACGTAGCTCGGCGAGATCCACACCCACGCGAGGAACAGAGGTGACAGCAGAATGACGAACTTCACTTCACCAATAATACATAGCCCGATCCCAAGAACAATGTGCAACGCCATGGACTTGAACGTGGTCAATCCGTGCTTATACTCAGAGACTTTTAACAACATAATCAACAGGCAAAACAGGCCCATCGCAGCAGTGTTACCGCCCCCCATGGGGTCACCGCCAAACGTACCAACCACGGAGTCCCATTTCTCATCTTCGCCACGCACCGCAACGCGCTGGGGAACGACCAGTAAAACCTGATAAATCATTACCGGGATTTGCGCGTAAAACACCCAGTACAGATAGCGCGTTGCACGGTAAATCTGCGACTCCCGGCAAAATCCCAGCAGCAAACAGATCATCACCAGTGACAATGCGATTTCATTTTTAAATGCCACAATCGCGACGGTGATCCCGCCCTGAATCAGCGTCGATGTTCCGGCCAGTATCAGGAACGAAAAATACAACGCCAGGACAATCGTCTCCTGCGCATCCAGCTGCAGCGAGCCATCACGCGTCTGCATCACCAATAATCCCACCATCAACAGGGTCAGGAAAAAGGGGAGCCACAGCACCGACTGCATGCCGGTAAAGTATTGCACCAGGCCACACAGGATCAGCGTGACAAAGCTAAAAACCTGTAAATAGTATCCGGTATTCAGCGTCATAGTATCACCGGCTTATCTTTCAGAAGATTGGCTCGCTTATTCATTTTCAGATAAATGAAGGCGTAGCGAATAAATGTCAGTGAAGAAAACAGGATAACCGACGTGGCATAATCTTTATGAAAATAGGGAATGACGACAAATGCGAATAACACAATCGCCAGCTGTTCCAGTTGGATACGCAGAAAATAGCGGTGGGAACCAAAAATAAGCTCAATCACCGTCAGAGGGCTTATCGCCAGCGCCGGGAATAAATAGGGCAACATGTAGCGCGACGTCTCAATGGAGTTAATCCAGTCTTCGCTAAAGCCCAGACGCATCACTATTGGATAGAAAATAAACACCCCGAGAGTACAGATAACCCCCAGAACCAACAGTAGCAACCGTACCCTGGTATATTCCTGATAATTAAAGGTGTTATTTCTGAAGTCGATAGACCACTTGGAAAAAATAGTATTGCGCACTGCGTTGCCGATGATCACCACCGGCGCCAGGCAAAAGCGGCTAACCACGGAAAAATAACCTGCCGTCAGCGCCGAGAACCAAAAGTTAATCAACATAATCGGCAAATTACTGCTGGCCATCGCCAGCACTTCCGCACTACCGACTTTGGTAATGTGATGGATATTTTGTTTGAAAAAATGCCAGTTACTGGCAGGTCGCAAATGTCTGGCCGCCACGGAACGAATATCAAACGAATGCAAAATACAGCTTATGGTCAGCAGCATCGTCGCGCAGGCCCATGACCAATAAAACAGTTGCACCTGATGCGTAACCAGAACCGAAAGTAATACCACCACAGAGACAGAGATGCGCTGGAAAATCAGAAAACGAAAATTGGCCGTGCGCAGCGACAGGTTTTCCGAGATTAAAACCCACGCCGTCGCCAGCGTCAGCAAATAGAGGAACAGGATGTTCTGGTGAAACAGCCACGCTGTCAGTACGGCGTACGGTAAGGCAATGATCGTGCTTTGGATCAGGCAAAAAACGACGTTCTGTACCAGTTCGTCGTCGTGCTGTTTTGGAATTAAAAGCTGCGATGCAAAGGTACACACCTGCGCGCCCACTACGGCGATGCTGTAATTGAGCGCATAAAGCCCCACCTCAGCCATATCGTACTTGTGTGAAATCAACCAGATAGACAGCGCACCAATCAACTGCGAGATGACTGATGAACCGGCTATCGTGGAAGCGCTCTTCAGTAGACTCATACCCGGCCTGGCGTCGTCATCAGTTGATCGGTACTGAAGTTAAGTGAACGCAGACCCTCCTGGGTTTCAAGATCTTTTTCTTCAACCGCATTGAGTACCGCGCCAATCACCACGCCGTTATTTTCCTCAATCTTATCCAGCGCGCTGGCGATGTGTCCCGCCGACTCCACCCCGGCTTTCACAATGAAAACAACCCCATCGACGGCACGTTTGATCAGTTGAACATCCTGACTCTGATTCACAGCAGCAACATCAATAATGATGCGCTGATAATGCGATTTCAGTTCGCGCATTAAGGGTTCAACATGCTCCGACGACAACATCAGTAAAGAAGAGATGGTGCTCTTGCCGTGCGCAATAAAGTCGAGATTATCACTGAGCGTGATCCGCGCCTGTTCCAGCTGAGTCTCTCCGCGCAGCAGCTCAGCCAGGCCTGCGGATGTAGGTGATGCCAGTTCAGAAGAAAGCCCGCCCGTATTAAAGAAATCCGCATCAATAAGCAGCGTTTTCTGGTCAAAACTAAAGGAGTTCGCTAACAGATTCGCCAACAAAGAACGCCCATCACCGTGTTCCGTCGATGCCACGGCGAGCGTCTGTAATGGACGATTATCCAGCATAATCCGGGTACGGATACCGTGCACAATATCGGCATTCAGCGGGTTCTTCAGGATCATGTCCCGCACTTGCGCACGCCCTGAGGTTCCACTAAAACGACGGATTTCGCCCAGCGGGGTAACGTTGAGGCGCTTTTTCATGCGACTCAGGCTGGCGATTGAGTTATCCATCGCCGCTTTGACAATGAAATACATGATGCTGAACACGACCACCAGCATGACCACCATCACCAACAGCAGTGATTTATTCGGCTTCGCCGGTTTTAATGCGGGAACTGCGGGATCGTATAAC
>NZ_JAHLRC010000150.1:0-7272 GCF_018919545.1 Citrobacter sp. S46_ASV_140 | reverse complement strand
GATACAGATAATCCGGGACGATGCGTTTCATGCGTGTTTCAATAAAACCGAGCGCCAGACCGGCCAGCAGTGCCGGAATAACCTGCGCCTGATAGCCCACTTTTTCAATGCTGAACAGGCCGAAGTTCCACACTTCCGGTACCTGTTGACCGAGTAGATAGGCGTTCATTAGCTGCGGTGAAACCAGGGTCACGCCCAGCACAATACCGAGGATCGGCGTACCGCCCATTTTCTTCACTGCTGACCAGCAGATCCCGACCGGCAGATAGAAGAAGATCGCTTCGCCAATTAGCCACAGGAAGTCGTAAAGGGTTTTCAGCGAAGGGTGCATCTGCGCCAGCGTCTGCCCGTTGCTCATGGGCAGATCGCCAATCACATTACGGAACCCCAAGATCAAGCCGCCGCTAATCAGCGCTGGCAGCAGCGGGAAGAAGATCTCCGCAAAATGAGAAATCAGCTGTTCGTGCCATTTCATATTCTGCCGCGCGGCTTTTTTCGCCTGCTCTTTATCGGCGCTGGCCTGGCCGGTTGTCGCCAGCAGCGCTTTGTAGTAATCGCCTACTTCGGTACCAATCACCACCTGAAACTGCCCGGCGTTGGTGAAGCAGCCTTTGACCATCGGCAACTGTTCGATCTCTTTTGGCCTGGCATTCGCAGGCTGATTCAGCACAAAACGCAGGCGAGTAATGCAGTGACTTACCGTGGCGATATTGTCGCGCCCGCCTACCAGCTCAATCAGCCGGTCGATGTCTGCTTGTTTTATTTTGCTCATGATGATGTGTGTTCCCCGTAGGCCGGATAAGACGTTTTAGCATCGCCATCTGGCAACTCTCTCGTTGCTGTGGCCAGAGTATATCGTCGATGATTTTTTAAAAATGGGAACGTTCCCGAAACGCAGCGAAGATCACAAATTAACGCTCAGAAAGCGATCAGGAGAGGGTGGAAGGAATAACGATTTGTCGTAGTTCGCTACGGCCGTTGATCTGCTCGATCAGCTGCGAGGCCGCTTGTCGTCCGGCTTCGGCATATCCTGGATCGACGGTGATAATTTCCGGATGGAGGAATTTCATCAGCGGCGTACTGCCCACGCTCGCCAGCTGTAGATTCTCAATTCGCTGCTCTTGCAGATATTTGCTGACACCAAGGGCGAGGGTATCCGTCGCGCAGACTAAGGCAGTGGTTTCCGGGGTGATGACGTTGGCGGCCTGCTCATAACCCTGCTTCATGGCAAGACCCGGTAGCGCGGCTACAGGATGCAGTTTGTGTTTCTTACAGAACGCCAGGTAGGCTTCATGGCGGCGCTTACCGGTGGTCACGTCGCTATGGGGAACGCCAAGAAAGCTGATATGGCGATGCTCGCGATCGTATAAACGCTGCATCAGGGTGCGAATGGCGCCTTCATCGTCATAGCAGACGGAGGCAAAGCCTTTGGCATCTCTTGCCAGCAGCACCAGCGAATCCTGCCAGGAGGCGAGCATGGATTCACTTATGCCGGTAAAACCAAACAGCACCACGCCGTCAATATTGCGGCGTCTGAGCATGCCGAGATGCTCTTCAACCAGCTCGGGCGAGAACTGGCTTTCCATCATGATCGGGTCGTAACCCTGCTCATAAAAGGCGGGCAGCATGGTTTGCACGGCGAGATTTTCCGAAAGCGAGTCCAGACGCGTGACGATGATCGCCACCACCTTGTCACTTTGTCCGCGCATGGCGCGTGCGGAGCGGGAAGGGGAAAAACCGTGCTGATTCATCACCGCTTCAACGCGTTCGCGGGTGCGTTCGCTCACGCCGCTTTCATTGTTAAGCACACGGGAAACGGTTGATTTTCCCACACCGCTTAAGCGGGCGATGTCTTTAATTGTCAGCCGGTTTTGCATCCTGTTTTCCCGTGTTGCGTGTGAAGTTATGCCAAATAGAGAATAACTTTACTCAAGCGCAGCGCAATGGGCAAAGTCTGGTATACGTTTGGTTTAGTTTCCATGGTTTATCATACTGCCATAATTGCCACAAACCTTATGGTTTTCTGCGTATAATCCGCAGCGCAAATCATTCACTTACCGGAGGCTATATGGATCCCGATCCCACCCCTCTCCCGAGATGGAGAAACTCCCCTTTCCGGTAAGCCTGTCTTTCACTGTCTTACCGGAGCAGTAAGACAGTGACGTTCTGACGTCCCTGTTGTGAATTTAATATTGCCATCAGGTAAGGCTTTGCCACGCCTGAAGGATTTACTGCGCCTGTTGAGACTGGCGCAGAGGGACTGCCTATGTTCAAAAATATTACTCGCCAGCTATTTGCCCGGCTAAACCGTCATTTACCACACCGTCTGGTGCATCGCGATCCGTTGCCTAATGCCCAGACCGTTGCCAGCACGCCGATCCCGCCATCGCTGAGCGAACATTGTCTGAAAATGGCGCTGATGGACGAAGCCGCGCTGTGGAAAACGTTTGGCGCGCACCCGGAAGGATTAAACGCCGCAGAAGTGGAAAACGCTCGCGAATTACATGGCGAGAACCAACTGCCGGCGCAGAAGCCGTCGCCGTGGTGGGTGCATCTGTGGGTCTGCTACCGCAACCCGTTTAATATTTTGTTGACCATCCTCGGTGCGATTTCCTATGCCACCGAAGATCTGTTTGCCGCTGGCGTCATTGCTCTGATGGTCGTCATCTCTACTTTACTGAATTTTGTGCAGGAGGCGCGTTCCACCAAAGCGGCAGATGCGCTGAAAGCGATGGTCAGTAACACCGCTACGGTGCTGCGCGTTATCAACGAGAAAGGAGAGAACGGCTGGGTTGAACTGCCGATCGACCAGTTAGTTCCCGGCGATATCATTAAGCTGGCGGCAGGGGATATGATCCCGGCCGATCTGCGTGTGGTGCAGGCTCGTGACCTATTCGTGGCCCAGGCTTCGCTGACCGGTGAATCGCTGCCGGTGGAGAAAGTCGCAACCAGCCGCGACCCGCAGCAAAGCAACCCGCTCGAATGCGATACCCTGTGCTTTATGGGCACCAACGTGGTGAGCGGCACGGCGCAGGCCATCGTGATTGCGACCGGAGCCAATACCTGGTTCGGGCAACTGGCGGGCCGCGTCAGCGAGCAGGAAAGCGAGCAGAATGCTTTCCAGAAAGGGATCAGCCGCGTCAGCATGCTGCTGATCCGTTTTATGCTGGTGATGGCGCCGATTGTGCTCATCATCAACGGCTATACCAAAGGCGACTGGTGGGAAGCGGCGCTGTTTGCCCTGTCTGTCGCGGTGGGGCTGACCCCGGAAATGCTGCCGATGATCGTCACCTCGACGCTGGCGCGTGGGGCGGTGAAGCTGTCAAAACAAAAGGTCATCGTCAAACACCTCGACGCTATTCAGAACTTTGGCGCGATGGATATCCTGTGTACTGATAAAACGGGTACCCTGACACAAGACAAAATTGTACTTGAGAATCATACAGATATATCTGGTAAGCCCAGCGAGCACGTCCTGCATTCTGCGTGGCTGAACAGCCATTACCAGACCGGGTTGAAGAATCTGCTGGATACGGCAGTGCTGGAAGGTGTGGACGAAGAATCAGCCCGCCAGCTCTCTACCCGCTGGCAGAAAATTGATGAGATCCCGTTTGACTTCGAACGCCGCCGCATGTCGGTGGTGGTCGCTGAAGAAGCCGATGTGCATCAGCTGGTGTGCAAAGGCGCGCTGCAGGAGATCCTCAGTGTCTGCACCCAGGTGCGCTACAGCGGTGAGGTTGTCCCGTTAGATGACAACATGCTGCGTCGGGTGAAGCGCGTCACGGATACGCTGAATCGCCAGGGGCTGCGCGTGGTGGCGGTGGCGACGAAATACCTGCCAGCGCGTGAGGGCGATTACCAGCGTATTGATGAATCAGATCTGATCCTCGAAGGCTATATTGCGTTCCTCGATCCGCCGAAAGAGACCACCGCGCCAGCGCTCAAAGCGCTGAAAGCCAGCGGTATTACGGTGAAAATCCTGACTGGCGATAGCGAGCTGGTGGCGGCGAAAGTGTGTCACGAAGTGGGGCTGGATGCGGGCGATGTGGTTATCGGTAGCAACATTGAAGGGTTAAGCGACGATGAGCTGGCAACGCTGGCCCAGCGCACCACGCTGTTTGCTCGTCTGACGCCGATGCACAAAGAGCGCATTGTCACGCTGCTCAAGCGCGAAGGTCATGTGGTTGGCTTTATGGGGGATGGCATTAACGATGCCCCGGCGCTGCGCGCGGCGGACATTGGTATCTCCGTTGACGGCGCGGTTGATATTGCGCGTGAAGCCGCTGATATCATCCTGCTGGAAAAGAGTCTGATGGTGCTGGAAGAAGGGGTGATCGAAGGACGCCGTACTTTTTCTAACATGCTGAAGTATATCAAAATGACGGCCAGTTCTAACTTCGGTAACGTGTTTAGCGTGCTGGTGGCGAGCGCCTTCTTACCGTTCCTGCCGATGTTGCCGCTGCACTTACTGATTCAGAACCTGCTGTACGATGTATCCCAGGTGGCGATTCCGTTTGATAACGTCGACGAAGAGCAGATCAAAAAGCCGCAGCGCTGGAATCCCAGCGAGTTGGGGCGCTTTATGATCTTCTTTGGACCAATCAGCTCGATCTTCGACATTCTGACATTTTGCCTGATGTGGTTCGTCTTCCATGCGAATACGCCAGAACATCAGACGTTGTTCCAGTCTGGCTGGTTCGTGGTAGGCCTGCTGTCGCAAACGCTGATTGTGCATATGATCCGTACCCGCCGCGTGCCGTTCATCCAAAGCCGCGCCGCATGGCCGCTGATGCTGATGACGCTGGTGGTCATGGTGGTAGGCATTGCATTACCGTTCTCGCCGCTGGCCAACTATCTGCAATTGCAGGCGCTGCCGCTGAGCTACTTCCCGTGGCTGATTGCGATTCTGGCGGGCTACATGACATTAACCCAGCTCGTGAAAGGTTTTTATAGCCGCCGCTACGGCTGGCAGTAATCCTCAACTTCTTTGCAGGAGGGTGTTAATACTCTCCTGCATTTCTCTTTTTCATTCGAAAGATATTCTCCCGAAATATTGTTGTTTTATTTTTATTGAAATGCTAACGCGGGTAATTAGTATCAAATTGCCTTCTTTGCGTTGTTTTTTTATCAATAAAACGATCTGCGTTGCAAAAATGAAACAGCGTGCTAAAAATTATAAGCATCTGCGATTTTTTGTGAACGCAGTCATCGAAATAAATTGTTACACCAGTTAGTCTGCGCAGGTAACGTCGTTAAGAAAGTTTCTCGCTGCCCGTTTTTAATTCCGGCAGTCATTTGCTCTGCAAGCTATTCCTGTTAATGGATATTATGAACTTCTGGAGAAGGACAAATGAAACTGACAAAAAACCTGTTAAGTCTGTGTATTGGCGCGTCTGTATTACTGGCGAGTCATGCAACGCTGGCACAAACCTTTCGCGCCGCAGATGTGCATCCGGCTGATTACCCGAACGTTGTTGCAGTGAAACATATGGGGGAGAAACTTAGCGCCGCGACCGAAGGTCGTCTGGAGATCAAAACATTTCCAGGGGGTGTGTTAGGCGATGAAAAACAGATGATTGAACAGGCGCAATTAGGCGCCATTGATATTATTCGCGTCTCAATGACGCCAGTTGCCGCAATTCTCCCTGAAATAAACGTGTTTACCCTGCCATATATTTTCCGCGATGAGGACCATATGCATAAGGTTCTCGACGGCATGATTGGTCAGGAGATTGGCGACCGTCTGACAGCCAATACCAAATCACGACTGGTGTTCCTTGGCTGGATGGATGCCGGAACGCGCAACCTGATCACCAAGAATCCGGTAGTGAAACCGGAAGATTTGCACGGCATGAAAATCCGCGTTCAGGCCAGTCCGATAGCGCTGGATACCCTAAAAGCGATGGGCGCTAACTCCATTGTGATGGGCGTCAGTGAAGTATTTAGCGGCATGCAGACCGGCGTTATTGATGGTACGGAAAATAACCCGCCAACGTTTGTTGCGCATAACTATTTGCCGGTCGTGAAAAACTATACCTGGAGTAAACACTTTATTATTCCTGAGCTTTTTCTGTTCTCGAAAGCCAAATGGGATAAGTTAAAAAAAGAAGACCAGGAACTCATTATTAAACTCGCTAAAGAAGCCCAGGTAGAGCAACGTAAACTTTGGCAGGATTATAATGCGAAATCGCTGGAGACCATGAAAGCCAACGGTGTTCAGTTCCACGATATTGATACGGACTATTTCTATAAAGCCACGCAGTCAGTACGGGATAATTACGGTAAAGACCACCAGGATTTGATCAAACGTATTCAGGATGTGAAGTAATTCATCGGGTGGAGGATATCAATCCTCCGCCTGAGTCTTTTGATTAATTCGAGGTGATGATTATGGGTGAATGCTATTCATCGGTAATGGATTTTCTTTATCGAGTGTCAATGTGGATTGCCGGTATCGCATTATTGGTTATGGTCGCCATTATCCCTATTGGCATATTCGCGCGTTATGTCCTGAATAACGCGCTGTCATGGCCTGAGCCAGTCGCCATTCTTTGTATGGTGACATTCACCTTTATTGGCGCGGCGGTGAGCTATCGCGCAGGTTCGCATATCGCGGTAAGCATGGTGACTGACCGTCTGGGGGAATCTTCCCGCCGTTACTGCTCGGTAGTCGCAGACGTTATGTTAATGGCGATAAGCCTGTTCATTCTGTGGTACGGCTCCATGCTATGCCTCGAACTGTGGGAACAGCCCGTGGCGGAATTCCCAATTTTAAGCGCCGGGCAAAACTATCTCCCGTTGCCGATTGGCTCTGCTATTACGCTGCTGTTTATCGTTGAGAAGATCTGCCGTGGCTCGCAGTACCAACGTCCTGTTGTCATGCTGGGATCGACCAGCTAGTTACCGCCCCCATTTCAGAAAGGAAAGCAGATGGATGCATTTATTCTCGTCTTTACGCTCGGCATTATGCTGGCGATTGGGGTACCGGTAGCGTACGCGGTTGGCATTAGCGCCATCATTGGGGCCTGGTACATTGATATTCCGCTGGAAGCGGTGATGATCCAACTGACCAGTGGGGTGAACAAGTTTTCGCTACTGGCGATCCCGTTCTTTATTTTGGCCGGGGCTATTATGGCCGAAGGGGGCATTGCGCGGCGGCTGGTAAACTTTGCCTATATTTTCGTTGGCTTTATTCGCGGCGGTCTGTCGCTGGTCAACATTGTGGCATCGACCTTTTTTGGCGCAATTTCTGGATCGTCGGTGGCCGATACC
>NZ_JAHLRC010000014.1:0-66678 GCF_018919545.1 Citrobacter sp. S46_ASV_140 | reverse complement strand
TTCGGTGAATATGCCGCCCGCTATGGCGATTATTTTTCTCGCGACGCTGAAGTGGAGCTGACCGAATGGTATCTGGCACCGCAGGGACTTTTCGTGGTACTGGAGCGCAGCGGCGAGATTATCGCCACCGGGGCCTACAAACCTTACGACAAAGACACCGCCGAGATTAAGCGCATCTGGACGAAAAGCAGCCTGCGTCAGCAGGGGCTGGCGGCGCGCGTGGTGCAGGAGCTGGAACGCAGGGCGCTGCTGGCGGGCTACAGCCGGATTTATCTGACCACGGGATTTCGCCAGCCGGAGGCCGTGCGACTTTATTTAAGCCAGGGCTACGATCCGCAATTTGATACAGCGCGCGATCCCGAAGAGTACAGCATGCCACCGTTTGATGGCCGGCTGCGCTTTACCAAACTGTTGACCATCGCCGGTCAGGCCAGAATAGCCTGAGGAGAGAAGATGAAAACGACGGAGAGTATTAAAGTCGTACCGGCGCGCTATCCCATGCGCACCGCAGGAGCAGTCATTGCCTTGTTTGTCCTGGCGGTGATTATCCAGTCCGTGGCGTTTAATCCGCGCTGGGAATGGGGCGTGTTTGCCCGTTGGTTCTTTGATCCGGTTATCTTGTCCGGCCTTGGGCAAACTCTGCTACTGACGCTTATCGGTACGCTGTTGAGTATTATCATCGGTGGTCTGCTGGCGCTGGCACGGCTTTCATCTTCCTGGTTGCTGAACGGTCTGGCATGGGGATACATCTGGCTGTTTCGTTCGTTACCGCTGATTGTGGTGCTCATCGTTTTGTACAACTTCTCCTATTTGTACGACACGCTGACGATTGGTATTCCGTTTACTCCCATTCAATGGGGCAGTTTTGAGACCATCAATGTACTCGGCCAGTTTTCCACCGCGGTGGTTGGCCTGACGCTGGTGCAAAGCGCCTATACCGCTGAAATTATTCGTGGTGGATTTTTAGGGGTTGACCACGGCCAGTACGAAGCAGCGGCAGCGCTGGGCTTACCCGCATGGCGACGTACGCTGCGAATTATTCTGCCGCAGGCGCTGCGCACCATTTTGCCTGCTGGCTTCAATGAAATCATCAGTCTGGCGAAAGGGACGGCGATGGTATACGTGCTGGCAATGCCAGAGCTGTTCTACACCATCCAGATGATCTACAACCGCACGCAGGAAGTGATCCCGCTGCTGATGGTGGGTGCGGTGTGGTATCTGGTGATCACCAGCGTCCTGTCGTTAATTCAGCACCTGGTGGAACGCGCGCTGGCCCGCAGCGAGCGACGTTCCGCAATCAATACCGCCCGGGTGAGCCGTGCAGAAAAACGCAACCGTCAACGTCCGCAGCAGGAGGCCATCCATGTCCCACTCGCCTGAAGGCCATATTTCCATTACCGGCGTCAGCAAATACTTCGGTCGCCACAAAGCGCTGGATAATGTGTCGCTGGAGATCCCTCCCGGAACGGTAACGGTTATTCTTGGCCCGTCCGGTTCAGGGAAATCCACACTCTTGCGGACGATCAACCATCTGGAGCGCGTCGATGAAGGGTTTATTCAAATCGATGGCGATTACATTGGTTATCGTCGGCAGGGAGACAAGCTGTATGAGCTGAAAGAGGCGGAAATTTTGCGCCAGCGCGTTAACGTCGGCTATGTGTTCCAGAATTTTAATCTGTTCCCGCACTTAACGGTGCTGGAGAATTTGATTGAAGCGCCCATTGCGCACGGTCTGGCATCGCGTAAAGCCGCCACCGAGCGGGCATTAACTCTGCTTGATGCCGTTGGCCTGCGTAATAAAGCCGATGCCTGGTCGCGTCATCTCTCCGGCGGTCAGCAGCAGCGTATCGCTATAGCCCGTGCGCTGGCGCTAAATCCACGCGTTATGCTGTTTGATGAACCCACTTCAGCGCTGGATCCTGAACTGGTTGGCGAAGTTCTGGATGTCATCAAAGCACTGGCGCAGTCGGGAACCACGCTGGTTGTGGTGACGCACGAGATTGGGTTCGCCCGGGAAGTGGCGGATCAGGTGGTGTTTATGGTCGATGGCAAAATTGTCGAACAGGGCAGCAGCGAGCAGGTGCTGAATCATCCACGCCACACGCGCACCCAGCAATTCTTGTCGAAAGTGCTGTGAACTTGCAGGGAAAGATAGGCAGGCCTGCATAGACTGACGAATGCTGCTCTACACTTAGGGTTTTAACTTTGGGGGTTGCAGCATGATTAGGGTCTATGGGGTGCCGGGCTGGGGATCGGCCATCAGTGAAGTGATGCTCACACTGGCGGAGATCCCTTACAGCTTTATTGATGTTGATGGTTTTGACCGCGACGGGCCTTCGCGGGAGTTGCTTAAAAAAATGAATCCGTTGTGCCAGGTGCCCACACTGATACTGGAAAATGGTAACGTGATGACGGAAACGGCGGCGATCGCCCTGATGATCCTCGATCGTTGTCCTGAACTTGCGCCACCCGTTGGGCACGCTGAGCGCCAGCAGTTTCAGCGTCTGTTGATATGGCTGGTGGCAAATGTCTATCCAACGTTTACCTATGCCGATTATCCACAACGCTGGGTACCAGACGCCGCGGCGCAGTTAAAAAAGAACTGTATTGAGTACCGCAAATCGCTTTATAGGTGGCTGAACGACCAGCTAAGCGCTGAGCCGTACGCGTTTGGCGATCAGCTAACACTGCTGGACGTTTATATTGCCGTTATGCGCACCTGGGGGCCGGGGCATGACTGGTTTCAGGACAACACGCCCAATATCAGCGCTATCGCCGACGCGGTTTGCCAGCACCCGCGACTGCGTACTGTACTGAAAAATAATAAGATTATTTAAACAAAAAAACGCTGTTCCGCAGGAGTGCAAATCCCGGAACAGCGGGCGAACTATCGCCATAAGCTTACATTACGCGACGGACGGGCTCAGCGTAATACGATCCAGTGGCCCCACGATAAACAGATAAGAAATCAGGCCAATCAGCCCCATCGAACCGACGTACAGAATGGCGTAATCGAATGACTGGGTATTCGCCAGAATGACGCCGATCACCAGCGGCGTGATAATACTCGCCATATTGCCGCACATATTGAATACGCCGCCAGCAATGCCGAGCACTTCTTTTGGTGAAGTATCGCTAAGTACGCACCACCCCAGATTGCCAAAGCCTTTGGCGAAAAATGCCAGACTCATCGCCGCGATAACCACAAATTCTGACGAGGTGTAGTTAGCGATAACGATGACACAGGAAAGTAACATTCCGCAGATAACGGGTAGCTTACGAGCAACCGTCAGGCTGTAGCCGCGCTTTAATAGCCAGTCTGAAAAAACGCCCCCTAACAATCCACCGATAAAACCGGCAATAGCAGGAATACTGGCGACAAACCCCACTTTAAGGATCGACATTCCTTTAGCCTGATACAGATAGGTAGGAAACCAGGTCAGGAAGAACCAGGTGATTGACGTCACGCAGAACTGCCCGATGTAAACGCCAATCATCATGCGGTTGACGCAGACGCTTTTTATTTGCGCAAAGGTAATCTTCTGTGGCTCTTTTTTATTTCCCAGCGACGGTTCGCCACCGCCTTCCCGGATATAGTCAATTTCCTGCTGGTTTACCTTCGGATGATGCATAGGATCTCTGATTTTTACCAGCCAGAAGATGCCAAGAATAACGCCAATCGCCCCGATGTAATAAAAAACAAAGTGCCAGCTGAGATTATGCAAAATAATCGTCATTAACGGTGTAATTACCCCTAACGAGATATATTGCGCGGCCTGGTAAACTGAGGTGACAAAGCCTCGTTCATTATTAGGAAACCACTGTACGCTTAATCGGCTGTTGGCAGGAAAGGCCGGAGCCTCAATGGCACCCATCAGTAAACGTAAGATTATCAATACCACAAGTGGACTGGCATACAGATAAATGGTGCCCTGAAACATGGTCACCAGCGACCAGCCAATCAGGGCGCAGCCGTATACCAGACGAGAACCGTAGCGATCAAGTAGCCAGCCGCCAGGCAATTGCATAATGACATAAGAAATACCGAAGGCAGAAAAGGCCAGCCCCATTGCTTCGGGATCAAAACCTAATTCTTTGCTCATAATCGGAGCCACGACGGATAACGTCGCGCGATCGGCGTAATTAAATACGGTGGCTAGAAACAGAAATATCAAAATACCGTAACGCACTTTTGTGCGCTTTATTATTGTGTTCATCACCCACTCCTTTCATAAGGTTGAGAGCGTTTCTGTAGGGAAGAGGGCGGGTATTACTTACCCGCCAAATAAATTAAGGACGTTTACCAAACTCGCAGGTTAATTGCGTCCAGCGACGTGTCTGCTCGCTGATGCTGAACCCCAGACCGTGACGGTCGGAAACCCACATCCGCCCATCGCGCAGCTCAAGCTGTTCATTAAATAACGGGTTCAGCCATTCGAAATGTTCCAACCATGGCTCAAGCGGGTAAGCGGCGGACAGATGCAGGTGAACTTCCATGGCAAAGTGCGGAGCCAGTTTGCGACCGTGTTTTGCCGCCAGGTCCATAATTTTCAGAAACGGTGAAATTCCCCCCACACGCGGTGCATCGGGCTGCACAAAATCACTGGCATTACCGAGGATCAGCTGTTCATGTTCGCGGAAACTGGTCAGCATTTCACCGGTAGCAATCGGGGTATCAAGCGCGGCGGCCAGTTGGGCGTGACCTTCCACATCGTAGGCATCCAGCGGCTCTTCAATCCAGATCAGATTGAACTGCTCCATTTTTCGTCCCATACGAATGGCGGTTTCTCGATCCCACTGCTGATTGGCATCGACCATCAGCGGGAAGTCATCGCCCAGCGCTTCACGCACCGCGGTTAAGCGGCGAATATCCTCGGCGCAGTTTGGCTGACCAACCTTGAGTTTGATGCCGCCAATGCCGTTTTCACGGGAAATAACGACGTTTTTGAGCACCTGATCCAGCGGCGTATGCAGGAATCCGCCGGAGGTGTTGTAACACTGCACGGAGTCCCGGTGTGCACCCAATAGTTTTGCCAGCGGCAACCCTGCACGCTTGGCCTTCATATCCCACAAGGCGATATCGATAGGGGAGATAGCCTGAACCGCCATGCCGCTGCGCCCTACGGAAGCGCCAGCCCACAGCAGCTTGGTGTAGATCTTGTCGATATCGTTTGGATCTTCGCCTAACAGGTTATCGGCAATTTCTTTGGCATGAGCATAGATTCCCTGGCCGCCAGCCCGTTTGGAGTAACTAAATCCAACGCCTTCAAACCCGTCGCGACTGCGGATCTCCGCGATAATAATGGCAACTTCGGTTAGGGGTTTCTGGCGACCGGTCAGCACTTTGGCATCGCTCACGGGTGTTGCCAGAGGAAGGAAAGCCAGGGACAGCTTAACCCACTCGATACGGTCGCCGGTTTCAGCCGCGGTTTTTGCATTGGCTGATTTGGCATACGTTACGGCATCGGAATTCGCACTTAATGACATTTTAATCTCTCCTGGTGATAACAAATGATTGCGCTAACATTTTTAGTGTTAGCGCAATCATTGCGCCAGCGAATTGAATGCGTTTTGAACAATCGCTCACAAATACTGAGACAAAAGGGCAGTAACTTGTAAACAGCATCACATTCCAATACTTTATGGGTAAATGCACAAGTCATTATGATGGCGCTATCATTTCAGATGGCGCTAATTAACTAAGCTGCTGTTTTCTCAGCGTTATCGTAGTGGGGCGCTGGCAATAGCCGAAATCATGATGAATAATGCCAGGATAAATCAGCGATTTTTGACAAGGGCATCGACAGTGAAAAATCCCAGACATCCGCGCGCACCCACGCTGGAAGATGTTGCCCGTACCGCGGGATTGTCGCCCATGACGGTGAGCAGGGCGTTGAATACCCCGCAACTGGTGCGCCCGAGAACAGTAGAAAAAGTGATGCAGGCGGTACGCGCCACCGGATATATTCCCAACGCGCTGGCCGGGGGGCTGGCGTCGCGTCGCAGTAAGCTTATCGCTGTGGTTGTCCCACAAATTAACAACAATATGTTTGTCGATACCATCCAGTCATTAAGCGATGAACTGGCTGAACGCGGATACCACATCTTGCTCTGCGTGTCGGGTTATACGCCGCAAACAGAGGCTGATCTGGTGGCGACGCTGCTTTCTCGTCGCCCGGATGGTGTAGTGCTCACCGGTATCCATCATACCGCCGAGCTGAAAAAGGTGATTCTTAATGCGGCCATCCCGGTCGTGGAAATATGGGATTTAACGCCAACGCCCATCGATATGCTGGTGGGGTTTTCGCATGAAAAAGTCGGGCAGGCGGTAGCAGACTATTTGCTGGAAAAAGGGTATCGCCGTCCTGGTTTGCTATGGACCGCCGATCGCCGGGCAGGCCAGCGTAAACAAGGACTGTGCGATGCGCTGAGCCGTCATGGTATTGCGGCTGGTGCACAGGTGGATGTCCCGCTTCCTGCCTCTCTGGCATTGGGGCGTAGCGGGTTGGCACAGCTATTGGCTGAACGCGCGTTTGATGTCATCGTCTGTAGCTCAGATACGTTAGCTCAGGGGGCGATCATGGAAGCCGAAAGCCGTGGTCTACGCGTGCCGCAGGAATTAGCGGTAATCGGTTTTGGCGATCTCGACTTTGCCGCCAGTAACCGACCTGCCATCACCACCGTCAGCGTCGACAGACGGGCTATTGGACAACGCGCCGCCTCTCTGCTTGCCGATCGTATCGAACAAATTCCGCGTGAAGACGATATTATTGATGTTGGATTTCACCTGGTGGAACGAGAATCCGCATAAGTTACCTGCATCCCAAAACAATAAGGAATCTGCTATGCCGCACGTCGATATCAAATGTTTTCCTCGCGATCTTAACGACGAACAAAAATCCGCGCTGGCGGCGGATATTACCGACGTCATTATTCGTCATTTGCAAAGCAAAGACAGTTCAGTGAGCGTGGCGCTTAATGAAATTGAGCCCGAGGCGTGGCAGGGCGTGTGGGATGTGGAGATTGCGCCGCAGATGGCCAGGTTGATTAAAAAACCCGGCTACAGCATGTAAGACAAAACGGGCGGATTTTCCGCCCGTTTTGTCGTGCCATTATTCAGCTGCTGTTATGAGTTTTCCACTGGAGACAAACGTTCCGGCCCCAAGGTGATGCAGGGTATTGAGCTTGCCATCATCAAACTGCCAGCGTCCTTCCACGAAGGCTCGCTCATCAGCGGCAGCCGAGACCACTTCACCAAACAGCGTGTCATATTCTTCCTGTGCCGCAGTGGCAGGCAACAGGCGGCACTCCATCCAGGCCAGACATTTGGCTTCAATCAGCGGTAAACCCAGTACCGGTCCCTGTACCACGGGAATGCCGTAGCAGTTGAATTTATCTTCCACCCGACCGGAAACGCTGCCTACGGCCCAGGTCCAGTTGGCGGCGGCGACGCCCGGAATAACGATGCCGAATTTGCCGCTACGTTCAATGAGCTCACGTGACCAGGCGGTCTTGTCGACAACAATCGCGATCCGCGGTGGTTCAAACTCCACGGGCATTGACCACGCGGCAGCCATCACATTTCGCCGCTCGGTATGCTCATCCCGGCTGGTGATTAATATCGTTGGGCCGTGATTTAGCAACCGACTGGCATGTTTTAATTCGATCGGACGAAAATGGCTCATGGATGCTCCTTGGCTGAGAGATAACACACCACAATAAACATAGATATTAACGGTATTAGCGATTTTGTCGCCTCGTCTGGAGGAACAACGCACAAAATCGACGGCGCAAAATTAAAAATGCGTTATAAGTACTGCATTAATCGAACAGGAACTCCGTATGACGCCTTTTTTAACCGCTTATTTTGCCCGTATTGGCTGGTCAGAGTTGGCCAGGGTCAACATTGAAACCTTACGGGCGCTGCATTTACTGCACAACGCCGCCATACCTTTTGAAAACCTGGATGTATTGCTTCCAAGAGAGATGCAGCTTGACGATTTGTCATTGGAGGAGAAGCTGGTGACGGCGCGTCGCGGCGGCTATTGTTTTGAACAGAACGGAGTATTTGAGCGGGCGCTACGCGAAATCGGTTTTACCGTACGCAGTCTGCTCGGACGTGTGGTACTGGCGAACCCGTCAAGCCTGCCACCACGCACGCATCGTCTGTTGCTGGTTGAGTTGCAGGGGGAGCAGTGGATCGCCGACGTTGGTTTCGGCGGGCAGACCCTGACGGCGCCGATTCGTCTGCAGGCGAATGTTGAGCAGAAGACACCACACGGCGAGTATCGGTTGATTCAGGAAGGTGAAGACTGGATCCTACAGTTCTGTCATCACGAACACTGGCAATCAATGTACCGTTTCGACCTGGTCGTACAGCATCAGAGCGATTATCTGATAGGCAACTTCTGGTCCGCTCACTGGCCGCAATCACATTTTCGCCATCATTTGCTGATGTGTCGTCATCTGCCCGACGGCGGGAAATTAACGTTAACCAATTTTCATTTCACCCATTATCAGGATGGACACGCGGTAGAACAGATTAATCTGCCTGACGTCCCCAGCCTGTATGCCTTGTTGCAGGAGCGGTTTGGCCTGGGCGTGGATGACGTGAAGCATGGGTTTACCCAGGATGAGCTGGCGACGGTAATGGCGGCGTTTGATACGCATCCGGAGGCGGGGAAATAGGGGCATCGGAATTAGTGCCGGATCGGCGTAATCGCCTTATCCGGCCTACGGGAACAATTAAAAATCTATCGTCCATTCTGCGTGAAACAGGATCACCGCCGAACCGGTAATGGTGACTTTTTCTGGCTGGTTATCACGGATAGTCACCGTCACATCAACAATACCGTCGCGCCCGAGCGCACGGCCCTGATGTCCCTGAACACGTAACGTTTTCCCATCATGCGCCATCAGCCCATGGTGAACCAACCACGCGCCCATTGGACCGTTGGCATTGCCGGTAACCGGGTCTTCCACAATCCCAATTGCAGGCGAAAACATGCGGCCATCGGTGGCGTTTTCGCCCGGGCGGATTTGAAAAGGAAAGAAGCCGTTACAGCCAATTTGTTGGCTGATGGCTGTCAAAGCCTGCAAATCAGGGGAAAGGGCGTCGAGGTCCACCTCGGGCTTGAGCGGAATCATCACTTTCGAATGCCCGGTGGTAGCAACCTGAATCGGCAAGCCTGCCAGCATATCGTCTTCGCTCAGGTGTAGGGCCTCGATAATCGCACTACGAATAGCCCCTTCCAGCGGAGGTTCAAATCCGGGTACGCCTTGCTCAAGGCTAATACGATAGCCATTCCCGGTAGCTTCGATATCCACCCGATGACGACCGGCCAGCGAGGTTTGCCAGACTGTACTGTTGCCCAAGCCAAGCACGTTTGCCCGCACATAATGTGCAGCGACGGTAGCATGCCCACAGATAGGAACTTCTACCGTCGGCGTGAAATAGCGGATGCGAACATCGCTGTCGTCGCTGGTCAGCAGGAAAGCAGTTTCCGAATGACGCAGCTCGCGAGCAATGAGTTGCATCTGTGTTTCGCTCAGTCCGTCAGCATGCAAAACCACGCCTGCTGAATTGCCGCGAAAAGGTACCGAGGTAAAGGCATCGACGTGGTAAACCTGTGGTTTCATTAACGTTCTCCCTAGAATGGAGAAGCATCATAACGTGCAAAATGCCGGATGGCGATGATCGCTATCTTATCCGGCCTACGGTGCCTGGTTGTAGGCCGGATAAGGCGTGTCGTCACCCGACATTTCAATGCGGATTTATCGGCGTGAACGCACTATTTGATAGCGGCGGGTAAAGTACTCAAACGGCGCGCTCCACACGTGAACCAGGCGTGTGAACGGGAACAGCAGGAAGATAGTCATCCCCAGAACCAGATGCACACGGAAAATCAACGCCACGCCATCCAGATGCGCAGACGCGCCGCCCTGGAAAGTCACCACCGACTGCGCCCAACCTACCAGTTTCAGCATTTCACTGCCGTCAGGATGCTGCGCAGAGAATGGGATGGTGGTTAAGCCGAGGATACACTGAATCAGCAGAACGCAGAGGATCAGGATATCGGCAGTGGAGGAGGTTGCACGAATGCGCGGATTGGTCAAACGACGTACCAGCAAGCCAGCGCCACCGACCAGCGTCAGCACGCCACAGAGCCCACCGGCGATCATCGCCATCTGCTGCTTCACCGCAATCGGCAGGAACCAGGCATACATCCAGTGCGGGGTTAACATGCCAAACAAGTGCCCGAAAAAGATCCCCAGAATGCCGATGTGGAACAGGTTTGACCATAACACCATGCCGCGTTTGTCCAGCATCTGGCTGGAAGAGGCCCGCCAGGTGTATTGCCCGTAGTCATAGCGTAGCCAACTGCCGAGGATAAACACCGTGCCGCACAGGTACGGGTAGATATCGTAAAAAAAGATGTTCAGGTACTGTATCATTTCGGGCCTCCCGCGCTGACGTCGACATACTGAGGTGCCACGTCCTGGCTAAAGCGTCGTTGATAGTTTTGTAACGGTGAACTGTCACAGGCGGTGGCGTTATCCTCGATAAACTTCACCTGTTCCTCTTCCCAGACGGCATCCAGCGCCTGTCGGGTATCGTCGCGGGTTTCCGTGCCAACCTGTTTAGTGACACTGTCACTTGAAAGAGGGCTTCCGGCAAGCAATAGCAGGGCGTCAAACAGTTGATACCACGGCGTATCACGCTGTTTCAAACGCCCACCCAGCAGCGCCAGAATCGGTGCGACGTTCTGCAATCCTTCTTTGGCCTCCGCTTCCGGCAACACGCTTAAGTACTCCAGATACAGCGGCAGATGATCCGGCAGTTCGCGGCAGTCGAGCTGCAGTCCGACCTTTTCGTACTGCGCCAACAGATCAACCATCGCCTGACCCCGATCGCGAGACTCGGCGTGCACGTGCTCAAACAGCAGCAGAGAGGTGGCCCGGCCCCGGTCAAATATCTCACACCATTCGGCTTGTTTATCCAGTAATGGCGCATTGAGCAGCCCCTGGCTAAATTCGGTAAGCATTGGGGCATCGCTGGCCACAAGCGCCAGCGCCTCGTCTTTACACTCCCACAGCAACTCGTCGGGATATTCCATCAGCAGGCCGATAACCTTCAGGATTTGCATTATTCACCCTCCGCTTTATCGCGCACTTCGGTGATGTCGATGGCGTCAATACGACTGCTGTTAAACAGGTTAAATTTGGTATCTGAACCATGGCAGCCGTCGCCAAAGGTAAATCCGCAACCGTTTTTCTCCGGGAACGCATCACGCGCCATTTCACGGTGGCTGGTCGGGATCACGAAGCGGTCTTCATAGTTGGCGATGGCCAGATAGCGATACATCTCTTCAACCTGCTCAACGGTCAGACCCACTTCCTCAATCGCGCGGGTGTCCGTAACGCCTTCTACGGTTTGCGAACGCATATAATGGCGCATGGCCATCATTCGTTTTAGCGCCCGCAGTACCGGACCGGTATCGCCCGCGCTAAGCATGTTGGCAAGGTACTGAACCGGAATTCGCAGTGATTCAACCGCTGGCAGAATGTTGCCATTGTGCGGCAGTCCCCCCGCGTCAGCGACCGACTGAATCGGCGACAACGGCGGTACATACCAGACCATCGGCAGGGTGCGGTATTCCGGGTGCAGCGGCAGCGCCAGCTTCCAGTCCATCGCCATCTTGTAAACGGGCGAACGTTGGGCCGCTTCGATGACGTTGTGCGGAATACCTTGTTTTAACGCCTCTTCAATGACCGCCGGGTCGTGTGGATTGAGGAACACATCGCACTGACGCTCGTAGAGATCGGTCTCATGCTCGGTGCTGGCTGCTTCTTCGATGCGGTCGGCGTCGTACAGCAATACGCCAAGATAGCGGATGCGTCCCACGCAGGTTTCCGAACATACCGTCGGCTGGCCGGACTCAATACGCGGGTAGCAGAAAATGCACTTCTCTGATTTACCGCTCTTCCAGTTAAAGTAGATTTTTTTGTACGGACAACCGCTGATGCACAAGCGCCAGCCGCGACATTTATCCTGGTCGATCAACACGATGCCGTCTTCTTCACGCTTATAGATGGCACCGCTCGGGCAGGTGGCGACACAGCTTGGGTTCAGGCAGTGTTCGCACAAGCGCGGTAAATACATCATGAAGGTGTTTTCGAATTGCCCGTACATCTCCTTTTGCATTTTCTCAAAGTTACGGTCGCGGGCACGTTTTGAGAACTCACCGCCGAGCAACTCTTCCCAGTTAGGGCCCCAGATAATCTTGTCCATCCGTTTGCCATCTATCAGCGAACGCGGACGTGCGGTGGGCTGATTCTTGCTTTCCGGCGCGCTATGCAGATGCTGATAATCGTAGGTAAAGGGTTCGTAATAATCATCGATTTGCGGGATCACCGGGTTAGCAAAAATTTTGGTGATAACGCCCATCTTGCCGCCCAGGCGCGGCCTTATCTTCCCGTTAACATCGCGAATCCAGCCGCCTTGCCACTCTTCCTGATCTTCCCAGTTTTTCGGATAACCAATGCCTGGCTTGGTCTCAACGTTGTTAAACCACGCATATTCCATCCCTTCGCGCCCGGTCCAGACGTTTTTACAGGTGACGGAGCAGGTGTGGCAGCCGATGCACTTATCCAGATTAAGAACCATGCCTACCTGTGAGCGTATTTTCATTTTTTCGCCTCCTGTACCTGATCGCGACCTTCATCATCCAGCCAGTTAATATTTTTCATTTTTCTAATCATGATGAACTCATCGCGGTTAGAGCCGACCGTGCCGTAATAGTTGAAGCTGTATGCCAGTTGCGCATAGCCGCCGATCATGTGCGTGGGTTTCGGGCAGACGCGGGTGACTGAGTTATGGATCCCGCCGCGCATACCGGTGACTTCCGAGCCAGGGATATTCATGATTCGCTCCTGAGCGTGATACATCATGGTCATTCCCGGCGGCACGCGCTGACTCACCACTGCCCGCGCGGTGAGCGCGCCGTTGGCGTTAAAGGCTTCAATCCAGTCGTTATCCTCAATGCCCAGCTCTTTAGCATCGGTTTCACTGATCCAGACAATGGGGCCGCCGCGCGACAGCGTCAGCATCAGCAGGTTTTCGCTGTAGGTAGAGTGGATCCCCCATTTCTGATGCGGAGTCAGGAAGTTGAGCGCTTTTTCCGGGAAGCCGTTAGGCGGAACTTCGCGCATATTGCTGACGCTTCGGGTATCGATAGGCGGACGATATGCCACCAGACTTTCACCAAACGCTCGCATCCACGCGTGATCCTGGTACAACTGTTGGCGACCGGACAGGGTGCGCCACGGGATCAGCTCGTGGACGTTGGTATAGCCTGCGTTATAGGAGACATGTTCACTTTCCAGCCCGGACCAGGTGGGGCTGGAGATGATTTTGCGCGGCTGCGCCTGAATATCGCGAAAACGGATTTTCTCGTCTTCTTTGTTCAACGCCAGATGCGTATGGTCGCGTCCGGTCATCGCTCCCAGCGCTTCCCAGGCTTTCACCGCCACCTGACCGTTCGTTTCCGGTGCCAGGGCGAGGATCACCTCAGACGCATCCAGCGCGGTGTCTATCAGTGGTCGGCCTTTCGCCGGACCTTCGCGTTTGGTGTAGTTCAGCTTGCCAAGGAAATCGACCTCCGTCTGGGTATTCCACGTAATACCTTTCCCGCCGTTACCGAGCTTGTCCATTAGCGGACCGAGCGAAGTGAAGCGTTCGTAGGTGGCGGGATAGTCACGTTCCACAACGGCAATGTTGGGCGCCGTTTTCCCCGGGAGGAGATCGCATTCGCCTTTACGCCAGTCCTGAATGTCAAACGGCTGCGCCAGCTCTGCCGGGGAGTCGTGTTGCAGCGGTTGCAATACCACATCCGTTTCTTGCCCAAGGTGTCCGACGCAAACCTCAGAGAAGACTTTGGCGATGCCTTTATAAATTTCCCAGTCGCTCTTCGATTCCCACGCAGGATCGACCGCGGCCGACAGCGGGTGAATAAACGGATGCATATCCGAGGTGTTCATATCGTCTTTTTCATACCAGGTGGCGGTCGGCAAAACGACATCGGAGAACAGGCAGGTACTCGACATACGGAAATCGAGCGTTACCAGCAGATCAAGCTTGCCCTCTATCGCCGCGGACTGCCATTCCACCTCTTCAGGTTTAATACCTTCGCTTGAACCGAGCGCTTCTCCCTGGATCCCGCTTTCGGTACCCAGCAGATACTTGAGCATGTATTCATGCCCTTTACCGGAGGAGCCGAGCAGGTTAGAGCGCCAGACGAAGAGATTACGCGGATGGTTGTTACCACTATCCGGCTGCTCGCAGGCAAAACGAATTTCACCCGATTTCAGCGCCTGTGCAGTGTATTGTGCAGGCGACACTCCCGCTTGTTCTGCCTTTGCTTTGACGGTCAGAGGGTTGAGGTTGAGCTGCGGCGCGGACGGCAGCCAGCCCATTCTTTCTGCCCGCACGTTAAAGTCGATCAAATGTCCGCTAAACTTGGACGCGTCAGCCAGCGGAGAGAGGAGTTCCTGAGCGGTGAGTTTTTCATAACGCCACTGGCTGGAGTGATTGTAGAAAAACGAGGTGCTGTTCATCTGACGCGGCGGGCGGTTCCAGTCCAGCGCAAAGGCCAGCGGCAACCAACCGGTTTGCGGACGCAGTTTCTCCTGACCCACATAGTGCGCCCAGCCGCCACCGCTTTGTCCCACACAACCGCAGAACACGAGGATGTTAATCATTCCACGGTAGTTCATATCCATGTGATACCAGTGGTTGACGCCAGCCCCGAGGATAATCATCGAACGGCCATGCGTTTTGTGCGCCGTATCGGCAAACTCACGGGCGATTTGTTCGATATGACGGCGAGGGACTCCAGTAATTTGCTCTCCCCAGGCCGGGGTGTAGGCTTTCACTTCGCTGTAATCTTGCGCGCTATGAGCGTCATCCAGACCGCGGTCGAGGCCGTAATTCGCCAGCACCAGATCATAGACGCTTACCACCGGGCAACGGCTGCCGTCGGCGAGGGTAAGATGTTTTACCGGCAGTTGACGAATCAGCACGGGTTCCTGTTTCACGCTGCGAAAATGTGGGTTTTCGTTACCGCCGAAGTAGGGGAATGCCACGCCAGTCACTTCATCATGCTGACCAAGCAGCGAGAGGGAAAGTTCTGTTTCAGCGCCAGCCGCCAGTGGCTCCAGGTTCCATTTACCTTTCTCGCCCCAGCGAAAACCGATAGACCCGTTCGGGACCACCAGTTCGCCAGCAGTGTTAAAGGCCACGGTTTTCCACTCCGGATTGTTACTTTCGCCCAGACCATCGACAAGGTCTGAGGCGCGCATCATGCGCCCTGGCACGTAGCTGCCATCTTCCCGGGCATCCAGCAAAACCAGCATCGGCATATCGGTATAGCGACGACAGTAATTGATGAAGTAATCGCTGGGATTGTCGAGGTGGAATTCTTTCAGGATGACGTGGCCCATCGCCATCGCCAACGCGCTGTCTGTCCCTTGCTTGGGTGCCAGCCACTGGTCGCACAGTTTGGCAACTTCCGAGTAATCCGGCGTAATGGCAATCGTCTTTGTGCCTTTGTAGCGTACTTCAGTAAAAAAGTGCGCATCCGGGGTACGGGTCTGCGGCACGTTTGACCCCCAGGCGATGATATAGCTGGAGTTATACCAGTCGGCGGATTCTGGAACATCGGTCTGTTCGCCCCAGGTCATCGGTGATGCAGGCGGTAAATCGCAGTACCAGTCATAGAAGCTCAGGCAGGTTCCGCCCAGTAGCGAAAGATAGCGTGTGCCTGCGGCATAGGAGACCATCGACATAGCAGGGATCGGGGAGAACCCGGCCACGCGATCCGGGCCATAGGTTTTCACCGTCCAGACGTTGGCGGCAGCAATGAGCTGATTAAGCTCTTTCCAGTTGGAACGGATAAAACCACCGCGCCCGCGTACCTGTTTGTAGCTCTGGCATTTTTGCGGGTCGTTCATAATGGATTCCCAGGCCAGCACCGGATCGGGCTGGCGGGACAGGGCGTCGCGCCACAGTTCGATCAGACGTTTACGCACCAGGGGATACTTCAGACGGTTGGCGCTGTAAAGATACCAGGAGTAGCTGGCACCGCGCGGGCAGCCACGGGGTTCATGATTTGGCAGGTCAGGGCGAGTACGCGGGTAGTCGGTTTGCTGCGTTTCCCAGGTCACCAATCCGTTTTTGACGTAGATTTTCCAACTGCATGAGCCGGTACAGTTAACGCCGTGGGTAGAACGCACAATTTTGTCGAACTGCCAGCGCTGACGATAGCTGTCTTCCCAGTCCCGGTTGGTGTGCATCACTTGCCCGTGCCCATCGGCAAACGTATCGCCCTTTTGTTTAAAGTAGCGAAAGCGATCGAACAGTTTACTCATGACATAACTCCTGCTTTGAGAATATTGCCGACGGTGAATCGAACGGTAGGCCGGATGGCGGTTAACGCCTTATCCGGCCTAGCGAACTGTCCGATCCTGCGGTATCCATTTTGTTATTTTTTTTGTGATTTACGGCCATAGACCAGCCAGGTCACCAGCACGCAGACGATGTAAAACACGAGGAATATTTTCATTGCGCCCACCGGAGAGCCAGTCAGCGCCAGCGATGAACCAAATGCTTTGGGGATGAAAAAGCCCCCCACAGCGCCAATAGCAGAGATGAATCCCAGGGCGGCAGCGGTATCGGTTACCGCCTCACGTTGGGCCTGTTCTTCAGTACCGCCGTGCAGCTTGACCCGGTATATGGTGATTTTGCGAAAGATCACCGCGATCATCTGGAAGGTTGAGCCGCTTCCCAGACCCGCAGTCAGGAACAAGCCCATAAACACCAGGTAGAAGGCGACAAAGTTTCCTTCGCCTGACCCTGGCAGGGTGAGGAACAGCAGGGCGCTAAACAACGCCATAAAGATGAAGTTAATTAACGTGACGCGCACACCGCCGAATTTGTCAGAGATCACCCCACCTGCCGATCGCGCAAGAGCGCCGATGAAGGGGCCGAAGAACGCCAGTTGCAGGATATTCACGTCCGGGAACTGAGTTTTCGCCAGCATGGCAAAGCCTGCCGAAAAGCCGATAAATGAACCGAAGGTGGCGAGATACAGCAGGCTTAATAACCACAGATGAAAACGCTTGAGGACCGGCAACTGGGAAGCAATTGAGGCCTTCGAACTGGCAATATCGTTCATTCCCATGCCTGCTGCTAAGGTGGCTATCAGCAGTAACGGAACCCAAATCCATGCGGCATTGGCCAGCGACAATAACGAGCCGTCGGCTTGCGGTACGCCCTGTACGCCCAAAAAGGTAAAGATAGGCAGAAAGATCACCAGCGGCGCGATCAACTGCATCACGCTGACGCCAAGGTTGCCGAGACCACCGTTAACGCCTAATGCGCTGCCTTGTTTCGCTTTGGGGAAGAAAAAGCTGATATTACCCATGCTGGAGGCAAAGTTTGCGCCAGCAAAACCACACATCAGCGCAATGATAATAAATACGCCAAACGGAGTAGCGTTATTTTGCACGGCAAAACCGAGCCAGACGCAGGGAATAACCAGAATAATCGTGCTAAAAATGGTCCACCGGCGCCCACCAAATATAGGTACCATAAAGGAGTAGGGGACGCGCAATATTGCGCCAGAAAGAGAAGGCAATGCCGTTAATAAAAACAGTTGGTCAGTGGTGAAATTAAAACCAATTTTATTCAGATTGACGGCCACGGCGCTGAACAACATCCAGACGCAGAATGCCAGCAACAGACAACTTACTGATATCCAGAGGTTTCTGCGTGCAATATGCTTACCTTTGTTTTCCCAAAAGGCGGGGTTCTCCGGTTTCCAGTCAGTTAAAAGATAACGATTATTTTTCTCATTTGATGCTGACATATTATTCTCCATGCCCATGCCGTTCATGAAAAAGAAATAAACGCACACAGCGCCGCGCGAGTTCTTTTTAGAAATTATTGAAAAGTTTTGGGAATATTGACTGAAAGAATAGATAAAAAAGTGCAATAACGCGGCGTGATGAGGGAATTACATGTTGCTTAAGTGTTACCAATTGTAAAAATAAAAGATGTATTATTAATTCATCTATAACATCAATTAACTAACTCTAACGTAATCATACGATCCAAATGGCGTTCGAATGCAGGGTCGGCCATTTCCTCAATGCCTAAGACATAGATGCCATCCAGGCCGCAAACCAATGCGATTAAGCGCCAGGCCACCTCGGCCGCATCCGGTATTGCTGAAAATTCACCTGCACTCTGTCCTTGAGTGATGATAGCGGCGGTTTCTTCATGCCACATCCGCATGGTTAGCAGGTAGGCGCTTTTGATTTCCGGATCTTTATCCGCCAGGACCTGCGCTTCACGCCACAGTTTAATGTAGGGTTCGAACCCGCCATCTTCGCTGCCCAACATGGCATGCAGTCGTTCGCGGAAGCTGGCGTTATCACTGACCTGTTCGGCATCCAGAAGGGTCCGTATCAGTTGCACAAAAGCGAGGGATTTTAACTCACCCGCAGAGGTAAAGTGATGGTGTACCTGCCCGGTGGACACCTGAGCTTCCGTGGCAATACGCCGCACCGTCATAGCAGTAAATCCTTCCTCAAGCGCGACACGCATGGCCGCTTGCAGAATAACTTCCCGACGTTCGTCCCGATTCAGATAGCTCATCTTTCCTCCTGTACCCGTATAGCACGCAGTCTAACAAAAAGTTGGACATACGTTCAAATTTCCGTAGGATCGCTAAAGCTGGACACGTGTCCAGTTTCAGTTTCGTTAGGGAGTTTTATGTTTCGTCAGTGGTTAACGTTAGTCATTATTGTACTGGTCTACATCCCTGTTGCGATTGATGCAACGGTGCTGCACGTTGCCGCGCCCACGCTGAGTATGACGCTGGGTGCCAGTGGTAACGAGCTGCTGTGGATCATTGATATTTATTCTCTGGTAATGGCCGGAATGGTATTGCCAATGGGCGCGCTGGGCGATCGTATTGGCTTTAAACGTCTGTTGCTGTTAGGGGGCGGATTATTTGGTCTCGCATCGCTGGCCGCTGCCTTTGCCCACAGCGCGGGTTGGCTGATTGCCACTCGGGCTGTATTGGCGATTGGGGCGGCGATGATTGTTCCGGCAACGCTTGCGGGTATTCGCGCCACATTCGCTGAGCAACGGCATCGCAATATGGCGCTCGGTGTCTGGGCTGCCGTGGGTTCCGGCGGTGCGGCATTTGGCCCACTGGTTGGTGGAATGCTGCTGGAGCACTTCTACTGGGGATCCGTGTTCTTAATTAATGTGCCGATTGTCCTGGTGGTAATGGCCTTAACCGCACGCTTAGTGCCGCGCCAGGCCGGACGTCGCGATCAATCGTTAAATTTCGGTCATGCAATAATGCTGATTGTCGCCATTCTGCTGCTGGTTTACAGCGCTAAAACCGCGCTGAAAGGGCATACGGCGACCGTTGCCATTACGTTGACGCTGTTAACCGGCGCGTTACTGTTGTGGCAGTTTGTCCGCATCCAGCTTGCCGCTTCCCGCCCGATGATTGATATGCGGCTGTTCACGCATCGCATCATCTTAAGCGGCGTTGTGATGGCGATGACCGCCATGATAACTCTGGTGGGTTTCGAGTTACTGATGGCTCAGGAGCTACAGTTTGTTCATGGTTTAACACCGTATCAGGCGGGACTGTTTATGCTGCCGGTGATGCTGGCAAGCGGCTTCAGCGGACCCATTGCTGGTATGCTGGTGTCACGCCTGGGATTACGTTGTGTGGCAACGGCGGGTATGGCGCTTAGCGCCGTCAGTTTTTACGGACTGGCGATGACAGATTTCAGTACTCAGCAGATTCAAGCCTGGATATTAATGGCTTTGCTCGGTTTCAGCGCCGCCAGTGCGCTGCTGGCCTCAACGTCGGCTATCATGGCGGCAGCCCCGGCAGAAAAAGCCGCAGCCGCGGGCGCCATCGAGACAATGGCTTATGAACTGGGGGCCGGGCTTGGGATCGCTATCTTTGGTTTGTTGTTGAGCCGCAGCTTTTCAGCGTCGATTCTGCCGCCTGTCGGACTTAATCCACAGGAGATAGAACGAGCCTCATCGTCAATGGGGGAGGCGGTGCAACTGGCGCACTCGCTCCCGTCGTCGCTGAGTGAGGCGTTGCTGTCGGCTGCTAAAGAAGCCTTTACCTGGTCGCACAGCGTGGCCTTAAGCAGCGCCGGCAGCATGCTTATCGTATTAGCGGTAGGAATGTGGTTCAGTCTGGCAAAGGTACAGCGTCAATAACTAATGGGCTAAATGACAGGGGTAATCCATCTCTTCGACTTCTTTCCCACTCAGTCGAGCGTATTGCCCCGTCAGCCTCCAGAACGCAGGCTGTGTTTCCGTATAGATCTCTGCCGCTAAAACCAGGCGGCGGCGATCCACCTCATTCAGCTCCAGCAGCGTCCACGGCACAAAATAACGATCGCTGCCCGTTAGGGTAAACCACAGCGGGCACCCGCATCCGGAACAGAAGAAACGTTCACCACGATTTGAAGATGGGAAGTGCGAAGGTTCTGCTGAATCTGGCGACATCAGCGGCTGAGCGCTGGCTTCCAGATACATAGCGATGCCACCTGACCACTTCTGGCACAGCGTACAATGACAGGCATAGACATCCAGCATTTCGACGTCGACGGTAAAATGACTCTGCCCGCAAAGACAACGACCAGTGAATGTCTGCACGGCATACTCCTTATGACCGAGTCTACATTAAGAGAAAAAGCCAGCCCTGGAAGGACTGGCTTTGTATTCAGACTACAACAAAATTAGAACTGGTAGTTCAGACCAACAGCAACGATGTTGTCAGTGCTTACACCGGCAGCTCTTGTGAAGTTGTTGGCATCCAGCAGGTTGATTTTGTAATCAACGAAGGTGGACATGTTTTTGTTGAAGTAGTAGGTCGCGCCCAGATCTACGTATTCAACCAGATCCTGGTCGCCGTAACCGTTGATGTCTTTACCTTTAGACTTCAGGTAAGCAACGGACGGACGCAGACCGAAGTCGAACTGGTACTGAGCAACAGCTTCAAAGTTCTGTGCTTTATTTGCAATACCGATGATCTCAGTACCTTTAACAGTACCACCAAAGGTAGTCATGTTACGGGTTTCGGAGTAGGTGGTTGCCAGGTAGATGTTGTTCGCATCATATTTCAGGCCAGCAGCCCAAATTTCAGCGTTCTTACCGTCAGCTTTGAACTGACCGCTGTGGTTGTTCTGGGAGTCAGTACGGTCAGATTTCGCATAGGTTGCACCTACGCCGAAGCCATCGTACTCATAGGTAGTAGACAGACCGAAGCCGTCGCCATTAGCTTCTTTGTCGGCGCTACGATCGTTTTTACCCTGGTACTGCAGGGCAAAGTTCAGACCTTCAACCAGACCGAAGAAGTCGGTGTTACGGTAGGTTGCAACGCCAGTAGTACGACCAGTCATGAAGACGTCAGTCTGGGTCCAGGTATCGCCACCGAACTCTGGCAGAACGTCGGTCCATGCGCCGATGTCGTAAGCTACGCCGTAGTTACGACCGTAGTCGAAAGAACCGTATTCAGCGAATTTCAGGCCAGCGAATGCCAGACGGGTTTTATCTTTGTCGGAACCCTGATCTTCAGAACGGTTGCCTTTGAATTCATATTCCCACTGACCGAAACCAACCAGTTGGTCGTTGATCTGAGTTTCGCCTTTGAAGCCCAGACGCGCGTAAGTTTTGTCGCCATCGCTGCTGGTATCGTTAGAGAAGTAGTGTTGAGCGTGAACTTTACCGTACAGGTCCAGTTTGTTTGCGTCTTTGTTATATACCTCAGCTGCGTTTACCGCACCTGCCGCCAACAGGCTAGTCACTGCCACTGCAACTAATTTAAGTTTCATTCTAAATAATCCTTATAATTATTTCTTGGTGTGTTTCCTAAACCATTGCTAAACGAAGGGGTTCGTCAATGGCAAACCATTTTTAAATGACGCAGTGGTATAAGTTCAATAATAAGTTTCATAATATTGCGAAATATTTGAAGTTGTGTGATCCAGATCTACATAATATAGCTGATTGTATTAATCTTAATATGTGACAGATCGGAATGGGTATATTTACACGGGGAACTATTGTGCAGGCTATGATTTAAATGGCGTTAGTTTCGCAGGTGTAATATATACATGTGAAGAGATATAGATGACCGAGTAATACTTTCGGGTGTTAATTAATTTCCATATATTTAACATTTAATTAAACAAATATAAACATAAACCGCAGTGGAATGAACAATTATTATTCATTAAATTGTCTAAAGTATAGCCGGATTTTATTTGTTTGTGATAAAACCCGACTTTTTTTCAGGCACGGCGCGTTGCCAGCCAGCAAAGCAGAGACCCCGCGCAGACCATCAGCGCTCCTTGCCAGAAGGATAGTGACAGCGGGGCACTGAGCAACACCGCGGCCAGCGCAGAGGAGAGCACTGGAGTAAAATAAGACCCGACGGCCATAACGGTCACGTTGCCATGCAAAATGCCAATATTCCACGCGGCATAGGCAAATCCTAACGTTAATGCTGCAGTGAACATTTTAATCGTCACCGAAGTGCTGAAAACCATTTCCGGTTGAGGCGTAATAAAATAGTAAACCCACAAACTTGCCGCCGTTAGTAAAACGAACACGGTGATGCCGTTAAAACCTTTTGCATATTTATTAGTCACCGTGCAATACGTTGCCCAGATAAAAGCGCCGAGAAAGGCGAGGAAATAGCTAAGCGGGCTGCTGGCAACATTACTGATAATTTCTCCAGGATTGAGGCCGTTTTCGCCCCCCAACACCCAACAAACCCCGGTCAATGCGATGATTAATCCGGGAATCACTAACCAGGTTGTTTTTTGGCCATTAAATAAGATGGCGAATAATATTGTCAGACTTGGCCAGAGATAATTGACCATACCGACTTCAATAGCCTGGTGACGAGTAGCGGCATAGCCGAGGGCCAGCGCTAAGCATATTTCATAGCTAACAAAAAGCACGCTACCGGCGATTAAATATCGCACAGGAATTTTTCTGATATTTGGGAAGCCGACGGTAAATATCAGCAACAGGCCGCTTAATGTAAAAATCATCGCCGCGCCGCCTGCCGGCCCCAGTCCTTCGCTTACCCCACGAATAAGCCCGACCATCGTGCTCCAGAGCACGATGGCAATAAGCCCAATTAACGTTGCTTTTTGTTTTGTCATGCTGATTGTCTGTCCATGGTACTGGCAAAAATTAAGCTGAAATGTATAGCACCTTTACACCGTAGCGCGCTAATTAATTCCCTTTTGTCTACTCCCTTATGGGTACAAAGGTTAAGCGAAGTGCACTATTTAGTAGCGGAACCGTTTCGTTATTGATTTGACGCAAAAAAAATATGGATATAGCTGATAGTTTCGTCGCGAAGTTGTACATGTCATCTTTCAATCATGCCGCGCTAGCGCAATTTGAGAGATTTCCTGTACGAATCCCTGCAAAAAAGAGGAAAGCAATGGACGTCAGCCGCAGACAATTTTTTAAAATCTGCGCGGGCGGTATGGCGGGAACAACAGTAGCCGCTCTGGGTTTTGCACCCAAAATGGCACTGGCTCAGGCGCGAAACTATAAGCTGTTGCGCGCCAAAGAGATCCGAAACACCTGCACATACTGTTCCGTAGGTTGCGGGCTATTAATGTATAGCCTGGGAGATGGAGCAAAAAACGCCAAAGAGTCGATTTACCATATTGAAGGGGATCCGGATCATCCGGTGAGCCGTGGGGCATTATGCCCTAAGGGCGCAGGATTACTGGATTACGTGCACAGTGAAAACCGTCTGCGTTACCCGGAATATCGCGCTCCAGGCTCCGACAAATGGCAGCGTATCAGCTGGGATGAGGCTTTCACCCGTATCGCGAAGCTGATGAAAACTGACCGCGACGCCAACTTTATTGAGAAGAATGAGCAGGGCGTAACGGTAAACCGCTGGCTTTCTACTGGGATGCTGTGTGCATCTGCGGCAAGTAATGAAACCGGCATGCTGACGCAAAAATTTGTGCGCTCACTCGGCATGCTGGCAGTAGACAACCAGGCGCGCGTCTGACACGGACCAACGGTAGCAAGTCTTGCTCCAACATTTGGTCGCGGTGCGATGACCAACCACTGGGTTGATATTAAAAACGCCAACGTCGTGATGGTGATGGGCGGTAACGCCGCTGAAGCACATCCGGTGGGATTCCGCTGGGCGATGGAAGCTAAAAACAACAATGATGCCACGCTAATTGTTGTTGACCCCCGTTTTACACGTACAGCCTCGGTAGCGGATATTTACGCGCCAATTCGTTCCGGCACGGACATTACGTTCCTGTCCGGCGTCTTGCTGTATCTGATTGAAAACAACAAAATCAACGCTGAATACGTTAAGCATTACACCAACGCTAGCCTGCTGGTGCGTGATGATTTTGCTTTTGAAGACGGTCTGTTCAGCGGTTACGACGCGAAAAAACGCCAATACGATAAATCGTCCTGGAACTACCAGTTCGATGAAAACGGCTACGCGAAACGCGATGAAACGTTAAGCCATCCTCGCTGTGTCTGGAATCTGCTAAAACAGCACGTTTCCCGCTACACGCCGGATGTGGTGGAAAACATCTGCGGTACGCCAAAAGAAGACTTCCTGAAAGTGTGCGAAGTGCTGGCTTCCACCAGCGCAGCGGATCGCACCACCACGTTCCTGTATGCGCTGGGCTGGACACAGCATACCGTAGGGGCGCAGAACATCCGTACCATGGCCATGATCCAGTTGCTGCTCGGCAACATGGGGATGGCAGGTGGCGGGGTCAACGCTTTACGCGGTCACTCCAACATTCAGGGTTTAACCGACTTAGGGCTGCTCTCTACCAGTCTGCCAGGCTACCTGACGCTGCCGTCAGAGAAACAGGCCGATCTGCAAACCTATCTGGCCGCTAACACGCCAAAAGCGACGTTGGCCGATCAGGTGAACTACTGGGGCAACTACCCAAAATTCTTCGTCAGCCTGATGAAATCTTTCTACGGCAATGCGGCGCAGAAAGAAAACGACTGGGGCTTTGAGTGGTTGCCGAAGTGGGATCAGTCCTACGACGTCATCAAATACTTCAACATGATGGATAGCGGGAAAGTCACCGGCTACATCTGTCAGGGCTTTAACCCGGTCGCGTCCTTCCCGGACAAAAACAAAGTGGTGCAGTGCCTGAGCAAACTGAAGTATCTGGTGATTATCGATCCGCTGGTGACCGAAACCTCTACGTTCTGGCAGAACCACGGCGAATCAAACGACGTTGATCCGGCTTCTATTCAGACCGAAGTCTTCCGTTTGCCATCCACCTGCTTTGCGGAAGAGGACGGCTCCATCGCCAACTCCGGTCGCTGGCTGCAGTGGCACTGGAAAGGTCAGGATGCCCCGGGTGAAGCCCGCAACGACGGCGAAATTCTGGCAGGTATTTATCACCGTCTGCGCGACATGTATCGCACTGAAGGTGGTAAAGCCGTTGAACCCGTGCTGAAAATGAGCTGGAACTATAAGCAGCCGGATGAACCGCACTCCGAGGAAGTGGCAAAAGAGAACAACGGCTATGCGCTGGAAGACCTCTATGATGCCAACGGTGTGCTGGTTGCGAAGAAAGGCCAGTTACTCAGCAGCTTTGCGCTTCTGCGCGATGATGGTTCCACGTCATCGTCCTGCTGGATTTATACCGGTAGCTGGACCGAGCAGGGCAACCAGATGGCCAATCGCGATAACGCCGACCCGTCAGGTCTCGGTAATACGCTGGGCTGGGCCTGGGCATGGCCGTTAAACCGTCGCGTGTTGTATAACCGCGCTTCGGCGGACCCGCAAGGTAAACCATGGGATCCAAAACGCATGCTGATCCAGTGGAACGGCACGAAGTGGACGGGGAACGATATCCCGGACTTCAACACCGCAGCACCGGGCAGTGGCACCAATCCGTTTATTATGCAGCCGGAAGGGCTGGGCCGTCTGTTCGCTATCGATAAGATGGCGGAAGGTCCGTTCCCGGAACACTACGAGCCGATGGAAACGCCGCTGGGTACGAACCCGCTGCATCCGAACGTGATCTCCAACCCGGCAGCGCGTCTGTACGAAGCGGATAAGTTACGCATGGGCACGAAACAGGACTTCCCGTATGTCGGAACGACCTATCGTCTGACCGAACATTTCCATACCTGGACCAAGCACGCATTGCTGAATGCGATTGCCCAGCCAGAGCAGTTTGTGGAAATCAGCGAAACGCTGGCGGCAGCGAAGGGGATCTCCAACGGCGATCACGTCAAAGTTAGCAGCAAGCGTGGATTTATTCGCGCAGTTGCCGTGGTTACCCGTCGTCTGCGTACTCTGCACGTCAACGGTCAGCAGGTTGAAACGGTTGGGATCCCGATCCACTGGGGCTTTGAAGGAGTCGCGCGTAAAGGCTATATCGCCAACACCCTGACGCCGAATGTCGGTGATGCAAACTCGCAAACGCCGGAATACAAAGCGTTTTTAGTTAACATCGAGAAGGCGTAAGGGAGGCGAACATATGTCTATGGAAACGCAGGACATCATCAAACGGTCCGCAACAAACGCCATCACGCCGCCGCCTCAGGCCCGTGATTACAAAGCTGAGGTCGCAAAGCTGATCGACGTTTCCACCTGCATAGGCTGTAAGGCCTGTCAGGTGGCATGTTCAGAGTGGAATGATATCCGCGATGAAGTCGGCCACTGCGTCGGGGTGTATGACAACCCTGCCGATCTTAGCGCCAAGTCCTGGACGGTGATGCGGTTTACCGAAACCGAACAGAACGGCAAGCTCGAGTGGTTGATTCGTAAAGACGGCTGTATGCACTGTGAAGATCCGGGCTGCCTGAAGGCATGCCCGTCTGCCGGGGCTATCATCCAGTACGCCAACGGGATTGTTGATTTTCAGTCAGAGCACTGCATTGGCTGCGGCTACTGTATTGCCGGGTGTCCATTTAATATTCCGCGCCTCAATAAAGAGGATAACCGCGTGTATAAATGTACGCTGTGTGTGGACCGCGTCAGCGTCGGGCAGGAACCTGCCTGCGTGAAGACCTGTCCGACCGGGGCAATCCATTTCGGTACCAAGCAGGAAATGCTGGAAATGGGCGAACAGCGAGTGGCAAAACTGAAAGCACGTGGTTATGAACATGCCGGTCTCTACAACCCGGAAGGTGTGGGTGGCACGCACGTGATGTACGTTCTGCATCATGCCAACCAGCCGGAGTTGTATCACGGCCTGCCGAAAGAACCGCAGATCGATACCTCTATCAATCTGTGGAAAGGGGCGCTGAAACCGCTGGCCGCTGCCGGATTTATCGCCACCTTCGCCGGACTGATTTACCACTACATTGGTATCGGTCCGAATAAGGAAGTGGACGACGACGAGGAGGATCATCATGAGTAAGTCGAAAATGATTGTGCGCACGAAGTTTATCGACCGCGCCTGTCACTGGACGGTGGTGATCTGCTTCTTCCTGGTGGCGTTGTCGGGGATTTCGTTTTTCTTCCCGACTCTGCAATGGCTGACGCAGACCTTCGGTACGCCGCAGATGGGGCGCATTTTGCACCCGTTCTTCGGACTGCTGATCTTCGTGGCGCTGATGTTCATGTTTGTACGCTTTGTTCACCACAACATCCCGGATAAAAAAGATATCCCGTGGCTGAAAAACATTGTGGAAGTGCTGAAAGGCAATGAACACAAAGTGGCGGACGTGGGTAAGTACAATGCCGGGCAGAAAATGATGTTCTGGTCGATCATGAGCATGATTTTCGTGCTGCTGATCACCGGCATCATTATCTGGCGTCCGTACTTTGCGCAGTTCTTCCCGATGCAGGTCGTGCGCTATAGCCTGCTTATCCATGCGGCTGCGGGGATTATCCTGATGCACGCCATCCTCATCCACATGTATATGGCATTCTGGGTGAAAGGATCGATTAAAGGCATGGTCGAAGGGAAAGTGAGCCGTCGCTGGGCGAAGAAACATCACCCACGCTGGTATCGCGAAGTTGAACGACAAGAAGCGAAAAAAGAGAGCGAGGAAGGGGTTAACTAACTCCTGACGTGCCCTGATCGTAATGGCGCTACACCAGTAGCGCCATTTTTTTGCCAAAAAAACGTCATATTTCGATAAGCCGGATGACGGGCCTACACGCGCATTTTGCTGATGTAGGCCTGCCATCCGGCAATACGGTTTACTCCAGTTGTGAGTTCAGGCGCTCAATCTCCTCACGCCATTGCGCCTGTAACAGCGGCTTTTGATGTTTCGGCTTGCGGGCAAGATCGTCAGCCAGACGCTGCTCCAGCTCAAGAAGTTGTTCCAGCAATCCATCGCTGTCACCGCTTATTTCGTCTTTTGCATCGACCTCCGTTTTGGGAACGGTTATCTCCGAGGATGTTTCCCGAATACGCGCATTGACCGCGTCCAGATCGTGCCATTCACTGAGTTCGCCGTGGTCGATCAACCAAAACCGGTTACAGCTTTGGCTGATAAGCTGACGGTCGTGACTGACCAACAACACGCCGCCGTTATAGCTTTGCAGCGTTTCTGCCAACGCCTCTTTACCTTCCAGATCCAGATGGTTGGTCGGTTCATCGAGCATCAGCAGGCTGTAGCGCGCAAGCGTTAGCCCAACAAACAGCAGCCGGGAGCGCTCGCCGCCGCTTAGGGAACTGATCCGCTGCGCGTGACGAACCCACGGAAAACCCGCGCTAATCAGCGCCATTTTGCGGATATCAGGCTGCGGAGCAAACGGCTCCAGCGCGTCAAATAACGAATCGTTATCTGCGAGTTGGTGCAGCGTCTGGTCGTAATACCCCAACGTAACGCGCGGGTGCAACACCAGTGAAGGTGATGCCAGTTGTGAGTGAAACTGTTGCCAGATAAGCCTTAACAACGATGATTTCCCGCAACCGTTGCGCCCGACAATCGCCACGCGATCGCCGCTTTTTAACCGGAGACCGGCAATGGAAAACAGCGTATCGGCGTCGGGAGCAGGGGCCACGGACAGATTAGTCATCTCCAGCAAACGATCCGCACGCAGGGCATCTCCCTGCAATGTTAGTGTCCACTGACTTCCTGACGTCACTTCAGTCTGTACCTCTTTCAGGCGCTGTACCTGCTTTTCCATCTGCTTGGCCTTGCGGGAAAGATCTTCGTTGTCGTAGACCCGCCCCCAGGTAGCCAGCCGTTTGGCGCTGGCGGTCACCCGGTCTATCTCCTTTTGCTCAGCCTTATGGCGCAGAGCATCGCTGATGTCTCTTTCTGCCAGGGCCTGACGCGCCGCGCTACAGGGCAGATCGAAGGCATGGAGAGTTTGATCGCGCAGGATCCAGGTTCCGTGAGTCACCGCGTCTAACAGCTGCGGGTCGTGGGAAACCACCACAAAACTGCCAGACCAGTTTTGTAAGAACTGTTCCAGCCACAGTAATGTTGGCAAGTCCAGGTGGTTACCTGGCTCATCCAGCAGCAGCAGGTCAGGGTTTCGCATCAGCGCCCGCGCCAATAACAGACGCGTGTGTTGGCCGCCGCTCAGCGTGTGTGCTGTCAGAGATAAATTCTCCGGCGTGAACCCCATTTCGGCGAGCAGTGCTTCAACTCGCCACTGCTGACCTGCGCGTTCATGCTCGGGCAGTTGAGCCAGAACGGCTTCCTGCAGCGTGAGCGGCAGTATTTCGTCAGGCAGATGTTGTTCTACACGGGCGAGATGGCAGTGATTTGCCTGCGCGATAACCCCACTGGTCGGCGAAATTGTGCCATCGAGCAGTTTTAACAGCGTGCTTTTGCCGCAGCCGTTGTAACCGATAAGCCCGATGCGGTCGCCTTTTTTCAGGGTAAAGGAAAGATCGTCGAATAGCGTGCCGAATGCCGTATCAACGTGTAAGGATTGTGCGGTTAGTAATGTGCTCATTGTTGCTTACTCAAGAGTTACAGGCGTAAAAACGCCTCGTCAAACATCGCTGACGATAACCCGGTAAGCCCGAGAGAAGGGGATTTAGAAGTTAGCTTCGCTCAAGCAGAAGTTATCGCAGCACGATACCGATAACGCTTGAGCACTGGCGATCGCCAAAAGCATGTGAAACGATAAAACGTTCACAGTACAGCATAAGTATCCTCCTTATTATTTTCCAAATGTTAATCGATGGTGAAAGTGTAATCGTAAGTCACGCAGTCGCGCAAGTTCTGAGCGCCCGGCAGCAACGTGCCGCCGGGCAAACCGTCAGATAGAGGTACGACGGTAGTCGCGGTATTCTGCCTGCCAGAAATTATCGTCAATCGCCTGTTGCAGCGCTTCGGCGGAGGTTTTCACCGCCACGCCTTGCTGCTGGGCCATTTTACCGACGGCAAACGCGATGGCGCGGGAAACGGTCTGAATATCTTTCAGCTCAGGTAACACCAGTCCTTCGCCGTTGAGCACCAGCGGTGAATACTGCGCCAGTGTTTCACTGGCTGACATCAGCATTTCATCAGTGATACGCGATGCGCCAGAGGCAATTACCCCCAGACCAATACCCGGGAAGATATAGGCGTTGTTACATTGGGCAATGGGATAGATTTTCTCTTTCCACAGTACCGGTGCGAACGGGCTACCGGTCGCAACCAGCGCGTTACCCTCGGTCCAGGCGATAATATCCTGTGGCGTGGCTTCTACGCGGGAAGTCGGGTTAGACAGCGGCATGACGATCGGACGCGGGCAATGCTTATGCATTTCGCGAATGATCTCTTCGGTAAACAGGCCGGTCTGTCCGGAAACACCAATCAGGATGTCCGGCTTAACGTTGCGTACCACATCGAGTAACGACAGCACATCTTCTTGCGTATCCCAGTGCTGCAGATTTTCGCGTTTTTGCACCAGTTTGGTCTGGAAAGAGAGCAGGTTCGGCATCTTATCGGTTAACAGGCCGAAGCGATCGACCATAAACACGCGTTGACGCGCCGCTTCTTCGCTTAAACCTTCACGCTGGATTTGCGCGATGATCTGCTCGGCAATTCCGCAACCGGCGGAACCTGCCCCGAGGAAGACAATGTTCTGTTCGCTTAACTGGCTACCGGCAGCACGGCTGGCCGCAATCAGCGTGCCAACGGTCACCGCAGCGGTACCCTGAATATCGTCGTTAAACGAGCAAATTTCATCGCGATAGCGGGTCAACAGCGGCATGGCGTTTTTCTGTGCGAAGTCTTCAAACTGCAACAGCACGTCCGGCCAGCGATGCTTCACGGCCTGGATGAATTCATCGACAAATTCGTAGTATTCATCATCGGTGATACGCGGATTACGCCAGCCCATATACAGCGGATCGTTGAGCAGTTGCTGGTTGTTGGTTCCGACGTCCAGTACCACCGGCAGGGTGTAGGCCGGGCTGATCCCACCACACGCGGTATACAGCGACAGTTTACCAATTGGAATACCCATCCCGCCGATCCCCTGATCGCCAAGACCCAAAATACGTTCCCCATCGGTGACAACGATGACCTTGATATTGTGGTTAGGAACGTTTTGCAGGATATCGTCCATATTGTGGCGGTTCTGATAAGAGATAAACACGCCGCGCGCGCGACGATAAATCTCGGAGAAACGCTCACAGGCCGCGCCGACCGTTGGGGTATAGATAACCGGCATCATCTCATCAAGGTGATTATGCACCAGCCGGTAAAACAGGGTTTCGTTGGTGTCCTGGATGTTGCGCAGGTAAATATGTTTATCGATTTCGGTTTTGAATCCCTGATATTGGATCCAGGCGCGTTCAGCCTGTTCTTCAATCGTCTCGACCACTTCTGGCAGTAACCCCAGCAGGTTGAAGTTACGGCGTTCTTCCGCACTGAAAGCACTCCCTTTATTCAGTAAAGGGAATTCCAGCAGAACCGGGCCAGCGTAGGGGATGTAAAGGGAACGCAGTTTTTTAGTTTCGTTTTCCATGTCACTCACTCTTTTTTGAATAACCGTCCCTGGCACTCTTTATGATCGTATGTGGCCTGTCCGCCAGGGAAACGGCCGAAGTATAAAGCATTGTGAATGGGTTAAGGGGTTTTATAAGCAAAAACACCACTGCGGTTGCAATGGTGTTTATCTCGTTATTCAGTCAGACGTGCGAAAGGCTATTTGCCGTCAGCGCGGCGCTTTCTTCCGGTAGGATTATTGACCACGTTGGTTTTGTCACCTTCGGTCACGACTTTGCGTTGGTTTGAGATTTTGTGGTCCAGTCCGAGAATATGACGGGCCTGACGGTTCGATTTCATTCTAACTCCTTAATCCTGTTACTGGTTTCAAGGGCGAGTCCGTATGAGAACGGACGAAATACAACCTGATAGAAAGCCGATGTTGAAAATAGCGGCTTTCTGGATGGTCGGTCATTTCAGCTGAAAGGTCAATGCTTAAGCGGCAAATGAGAACTATCCCGTATGTGCCATGCTTTTTCTCAGCCGTCCTATACTTGTAACTCCAACGACAACACAGGAGAGCGGTAATGACTATCCATAAGAAAGGTCAGGCACACTGGGAAGGCGACATTAAGCGCGGTAAAGGTACCGTGTCGACCGAAAGTGGGGTGTTGAATCAGCAACCGTATGGGTTTAATACCCGATTTGAAGGGGCGAAAGGCACCAATCCTGAAGAGTTGATTGGCGCGGCGCATGCAGCCTGCTTCTCAATGGCGCTTTCGCTCATGCTGGGCGAAGCGGGTTTTACCCCAGATGCCATTGATACCACTGCCGATGTTTCTCTGGATAAAGTGGATGCCGGATTTGCTATCACCAAAGTCGCGCTACACAGTCAGGTGAGCGTCCCGGGGATAGATGCCGCCACGTTTGACGGCATCATCCAGAAAGCAAAAGCCGGCTGCCCGGTATCACAGGTACTGAACGCGGAAATCACGCTGGATTATCAGTTAAAATCGTAAAGAAGGTGTGCCGGATGCGACGGGGTCTTATCCGGCACCAGATATCTTTATTGCGCCACCCAGCCGCCATCCATATTCCACGCCACACCACGCACCTGCGACGCCCCGTCTGAGCACAAAAATAGCGCAAGCTCACCCAACTGTTGCGGCGTGACGAATTCGCGCGACGGCTGTTTTTCCGCCAGCAGGGCGTCACGCGCGGCGTCAGGCTCAGCGCCTTCGGCAATACGTTTATCGATTTGCTGCTGGACCAACGGCGTAAGCACCCAACCGGGGCACAGCGCATTGCAGGTAATACCCGTCTGCGCGGTCTCCAGCGCAATGGTTTTGGTTAATCCCACCACGCCGTGCTTCGCCGCCACATAGGCGGATTTCTCTTTTGAGGCCACCAGGCCATGAACAGAAGCGATATTGATGATGCGTCCCCAGTTACGCGTACGCATGCCGGGAAGCGCCAGGCGCGTGGTGTGAAAGACAGAAGAGAGGTTAATGGCGATAATCGCGTTCCATTTATCAACCGGGAAGGTCTCCACTGGTGAAACATGCTGGATCCCGGCATTGTTGACCAGAATATCCACACCGCCAAATTCGCTATCGGCATAGCGCATCATGTCGGCAATTTGCGCTTCATCGCTCAGGTCCGCGCCATGATAGCCCGGCGTTTTGCCATACTGCGCAATGGCATCTTTGGCGGCTTCCACATCACCAAATCCGTTAAGGATCAGGGTAGCGCCCGCTTGCGCCAGCACCTGTGCGATGCCTAATCCAATACCGCTGGTAGAGCCGGTAATCAGAGCGGTTTTTCCCGTTAAGTTCATGATGATTCTCCTTAAACAATTCCGGTGGTGTAGAAGACGCCGATAACAAACAGCACGGCCAGACTTTTAATTACGGTAATGGCGAATATCCCGCCGTACGCCTGACGATGGCTAAGACCGGTTATGGCCAGCAGGGTAATGACCGCACCGTTATGTGGCAGGGTATCCATACCACCACTGGCCATTGACGCCACGCGGTGGAAGACCTCGAGGGGAATATTGGCGGCATGGGCGGCGGCAATAAAAGTGTCAGACATGGCGGCGAGGGCAATACTCATCCCGCCAGACGCTGAACCGGTGATCCCGGCAAGCGTAGTGATGCTGATAGCCTCATTGAGCAGCGGGTCGGGAATGGCTGCCAGCGCTTTTGACAGCACAAGGAAACCTGGCAGGGCGGCGATCACTGCGCCAAAACCGTATTCTGATGCGGTGTTCATGGCCGCGAGGATCGCGCCGCCAACCGCCGTTCGGCTCCCTTCCGCCAGGCGACCTTTAATGTTGCGATAGCCGAAGAGCACCACCAGCAGGATCCCAGAAATCAGCGCCGCTTCTACCGCCCAGATAGCGGTGATTTTACCGACTTCGGTGGTAATCGGTTTGGCAAGGCCCGGAAGTTCCAGTTGATGCGTAGCGCCATACCATTGCGGGATCCAGTGGGTAAACAGTAGGTTAAAAACGCCAACCAGGATCAGCGGAGAGATAGCAATTATCGGGTTCGGCAGGTTAATGTTATCCGGCGTTTCCGGCTCGTTTAACAGTTCAGTGCCATACCCTTCATTCTTTGCCTGCGCTTTACGACGCTGGCGCTCGAGATAAACCAGACCGACAACGATGATAAACAGAGAGCCGATCAAACCCAGCCAGGGCGCGGCCCAGGCGTTAGTTCCAAAGAAGCTGGTCGGAATAATGTTCTGGATCTGCGGCGTGCCTGGCAGAGCGTCCATGGTGAAGGAAAACGCGCCCAGCGCAACGGTGGCCGGGATCAGGCGCTTCGGAATATTACTCTGACGGAACAGCTCCGCCGCAAACGGATATACCGCAAATGCCACCACGAACAGCGATACGCCGCCGTAGGTCAACAGTGCACACACCAGCACAATCACAGGGATGGCGTGACGACGCCCGAGAATGTTGATGGCGGCGGCAACGATGGATCGAGAAAAACCCGATAACTCGATTAACTTGCCAAACACAGCGCCCAGTAAGAACACCGGGAAGTAAAGCTTCACAAAACCGACCATTTTTTCCATAAACAGGCCGGTGAAGGCAGGGCCGACGGCGCTGGGTTCGGTGAGCAATACAGCACCTAATGCCGCGATGGGGGCAAACAGGATGACGCTATATCCGCGATAGGCTGCCAGCATCAGCAGGCCCAACGCTGCCAGGGCGATTAATACACTCATCATGACTCCTCAATATCATTGTTATAGTGGGGTACAGAAAGAGAAGTTACGGTTTCAGGGCAAAGCGCAGCTGATGCTCTCTGCGTTGCTGGATATATTCCTTGCGCGAATCATCCCAGCGATAAAATCCCTGACCGCTGCGCAAACCGGTATCACCGTTAGCCACCTTGTCAGCGACCAGAGACATCATGTCGATCCCGGTTGCCAGCTCCGGTAGCAGATGCTGACAAATGTCCTGTACCGTAGAAAGTCCGGTCATATCCGCCGCCTCCAGCGGACCGACCATCGCATAGCGACGACCGAGCGAGGCGCGCATTACCTGATCCACCACCTCTGCGCTGGCGATCCCGCTTTTTACGATATGCAACGCTTCACGCAGCAGAGCAAACTGCAGGCGATTACCGACAAACCCCGGCGCGGCGCGGTCGAGCACGACGGCTTCCAGTTGCATCGAAAGCAGCAGTTGTTGCAGCTCCTGCAGATATTCCGGCTTCGTGGCCGTGCCGGGTACAATCTCAACCAGTGGAATAAAATGCGGCGGGTGCCAGAAATGGGCGATTAACAACCGCTCAGGATGGGCGAGCTTTTCTGCCAGCGCATCCGGCGGCAGGCCGCTGGTGTTACTGGCAATGACGGCCTCAGGCGCGATCAGTGCTTCCAGTTGTGCATACAACGCGTGCTTGAGTTCGAGTCGCTCCGGGATGGCTTCGATCAGTAACCCGCACGCGGCAATATCGTGCAGCGAGGTAGTGCCATGCAGACGACTCACAGCCTGTTCTTTGTCGTTTTTAGGAAACTGTTCGGTGGCAATCAGTTCATCCAGAATACCGCTGGCAACTGCGCCAATGTCTGCAATACGGTTGCTATCGGTGTCGTACAGCCAGACATCGTGACCATAACGGACGAAGTGGGTGGCAATACCAACACCCATTAAACCCGCGCCCAGTACGCTGATATGCTTAGTTTTCATGAGATACCTCCTGCGGGCGCTCAACCGCCAGCGCCACCCCCTGACCGCCGCCTACGCACAGCGTAGCCAACCCTTTGGCGGCGTTACGGCGGGCCATTTCGTGCAGCAAAGTCACCAGAATTCGGCAACCTGACGCCCCAATGGGATGGCCCAGCGCAATCGCGCCGCCGTTTACGTTCACCCGATTGCTGTCCCAGTTCAGGGATTCGCCAACCGCCAGCGCTTGCGCGGCAAAGGCTTCGTTGGCTTCAATGAGATCGACATCATTCAACGTCCAGCCAGCTCGCTTCAGGCACTGAAGTGATGCCTCTACCGGCCCAATGCCCATAATCGCAGGGTCGACGCCGGAGACAGCGTAGCCCGCCACTCTGGCAAGAACCGGCAGATTGAGTTCTGCTGCTTTGGCGGCGCTCATCAACATCACCGCGGCGGCGCCATCGTTGATTGAAGAGGCATTCCCGGCGGTCACCGTGCCGTTACCTGGGCGAAACGCTGGTTTGAGCTGCGCCAGCTTTTCAGCCTGCGTATCCGGACGAGGCTGTTCGTCACGATCCACGACACGCGGCGGTTTTTTGCCCTGCGGGACGCTGACTGGCGTGATTTCCGCGCTAAAACGACCGGCTTCAATGGCGGCGGCTGCTTTTTGCTGTGAGCGCAGTGCAAAGGCGTCCTGCTGCTCGCGACCGATCACGAACTTATCCGCCAGATTTTCCGCGGTAATCCCCATGTGATAGTCGTTAAACGCATCCCACAGACCGTCATGCACCACGCTGTCTTTCATGCTGGCATGACCGAGCCGCAGTCCCGCCCGGGCGCCGTCGAGGAAATAGGGCGCATTGCTCATGCTCTCCTGCCCACCGGCAATCACAATTTGCGCATCGCCGCAGCGAATCGCCTGGACCGCCTGATGCACAGCCTTCATACCCGAGCCGCACACCAGATTCAGGGTTAACGCGGGCGTGGTGACCGGCAGTCCTGCGCGTAACGCTGTTTGCCTGGCAGGGTTCTGGCCGCAGCCTGCCGTCAGAACCTGGCCGAAGATCACTTCGTCAATTTGCGCAGGTACCACGGCGGTTTTTTCCAGCAGCGAACGGATCACTACTGAACCTAGTTCAACCGCGGAAAGCGGAGCCAGCGCGCCATGAAAACTGCCAATTGGGGTGCGCGTTGCCGCGACAATAACAACATCCTGCATGGTCAGCTCCTCAGCTAAAGTGCATTTCGGGGACATTTTCGGGAACAATCAGCTTGCCGGCAGTTCTGGAGACAATTTCATCGACGCTGATGCCCGGCGCTCGCTCGCGCAGAATGAACGCCCCGTCGGCAATCTCCAGCAACGCCAGATCGGTAAGCACACGTTTAATACAGGCCACGCCGGTCAGCGGCAGGGTGCAGGCGGGAAGCAGTTTCGACTCGCCGCTTTTAGAGGCATGCGTCATCACCACGATGATGTTGTCGGCTCCGGCAACCAAATCCATCGCGCCGCCCATGCCTTTCACCATTTTTCCGGGGATCATCCATGAGGCGATATTGCCGTTAACATCCACTTCAAACGCGCCGAGCACCGTCAGGTCGACGTGACCGCCGCGGATCATGGCGAAGGATTGCGCCGAGTCGAAGATTGCCGCGCCTTTGCGCGCCGTCACGGTCTGTTTCCCGGCGTTGATCATGTCAGCATCAATTTCATCTTCCGTGGGAAACGGGCCCATACCCAGCAAGCCGTTTTCCGATTGCAGCATTACGTCCATGCCTTCAGGAATGTAGTTCGCCACCAGAGTAGGAATACCAATCCCAAGGTTGACGTAATAACCGTCTCGCAGCTCGCGGGCGACACGCATCGCCATTTGTTCACGCGTTAACATGGTCAGGCTCCTTTCTGGCGCAGGGTGCGTTGTTCAATACGTTTTTCAAACTGCCCCTGGATAATGCGGTTAACGTAAATTCCGGGGGTGTGAATTGCGGCGGGGTCCAGCTCTCCGGGAGGGACAATTTCTTCAACTTCCACGACGGTAATACGCCCAGCGGCGGCCATCAGCGGATTAAAATTTTGTGCAGTGTGGCGATAAATAACGTTGCCGTACCAGTCGGCTTTCCAGCCTTTAACCAACGCAAAATCACCGGTTATCGCCTGCTCTAAGATGTAAGGGCGTCCGGCAAACTCGCGAACTTCTTTCCCTTGCGCGACCGGGGTTCCGTATCCGGTCGCGGTAAAGAATGCCGGGATCCCCGCGCCGCCCGCGCGCAGCTGCTCAGCCAGCGTGCCTTGCGGCGTCAGGATAGCTTCCAGTTCACCGCTGAGAACCTGCTGCTCAAACAGGGCGTTTTCACCTACATAAGATGCGACCACTTTGCGTACCTGGCGCGTTTCCAGCAGAACGCCAAGGCCAAAACCATCCACGCCGCAGTTGTTTGACACAACCGTAAGCCCCTGAACCTCCCGACGGCGTACTTCGGCAATCAGGTTCTCAGGGATCCCACATAAGCCAAAACCGCCCGCCAGCAGCGTCATGTTATCGGTCAGTCCTGCCAGCGCCTCTTGATAGGTGGCAACCCGTTTATCCAGTCCAGCCATACACTTGCCCCTCCTGTTGTCCTTGCCGACATCATTGGGGGTGAAAAATGATTTGTTAATTTTAAATTTGTGACTCACTCATTGGGTTTTTTTATCAATTTAATGTTAATTAAAGGTATTCAACAAGTTAAAGGAATGCGAAATGGGAATGAGCATCAAACAGTTACGCGCGTTTTTAGCGGTAGCTCACACTCTGAATTTTGCTCATGCCAGTGAAAGACTGAATATGTCGCAACCCGCTTTAAGCCTGGCGATTAAAGGACTGGAGGATTCACTGGGCGGGGCGTTACTGTTGAGAACCACCCGCAAAGTGACCCTGACGCAGGAGGGAGAAACGCTGCTCAACATGGGGCGACAACTGCTGGCGGACTGGGAGAATACGGAAGAGGCAATGCGTCAGCGCTTTACGCTGCAGCGCGGGAAAATCTCTATTGCCGCCATGCCCTCATTCGCCGCTAACGTCCTGCCATCGGTACTGAAAACGTTTCGTGATTCCTACTCCGGGATCAACGTAACGGTACATGACGTGATTAACGAACAAGTGATTGAGATGGTCAGTGAAGGGCGGGTGGAGATGGGCATTGCCTTTGAGCCGGACTCTTCAGGACATCTGCATTTCACCCCGCTCGGCGTGGATCGTTTTATCGCGATTGTTCCGCCGACATGCAAACTGGCGGGCCGGGATCGTATTGCGTGGCGCGAGTTACTGACGCTGGATTTTATCACCCTGCAACGTCCTTCTGCCGTGCGCCTGATGCTGGAAGAACAGCTGGTGCAAAGTGGGCATACGCTGGAAGTGGCGCTGGAGAGCCATCAACTGGTGACGGTTGGTCGCCTGGTGGCGAGCGGACTGGGCGGCAGCGCCGTGCCCGCATTGTGCCGTACGCAAATGACAGAGCTGGGCGCAACCTGTATCGATCTGGATACGCCGGTGATCCAGCGTCGGATCGGCGTTTTGCGTTCGGCGCATCATAAGTTATCTACCGCTTCTGAAGTGCTGGTGGATTCACTGAAAAAGGCGTATTGCACCTGACTCTCACGCAATACGCCAACTGCTCAGCTCATGCAACCGCCCGCCAGCAGCGAACTTCACCACCGCTATCACTTTTCAGCAATGCCTGTTTCTTCTCACAGCCGCTGGTTGCCAGTGGGCACCTGTCACGGAAAAAACAACCCTGGGGCAGCGTTCGGTTCCCCGGTAGTTCGGTTTTCCGTAACACCAAATCCTCCGCCAGCGGTGCTCCCGTTTTAGGGACCGAATCCAGCAATAATCGCGTGTAGGGATGGGCGGGCTGCGTGAGTACCTGCTGCGCATCGCCCAGCTCAACAATTTGCCCGAGGTACATCACCGCCACGCGGTCGCTCATATGGCGGACCACCGACACGTTGTGCGAGATCAGCACGTAGGTCAGGTTTCTGCGCGCCTGCAATGACACCAGCAGATTGAGAATTTGCGCCTGCACGGAGATATCCAGCGCCGAAGTAGGTTCATCGAGCACAATCACGTCCGGCTCTGATGACAACGCCCGGGCGATGGCAATACGCTGGCGCTGTCCACCGGAAAACGCATGCGGCAGGCGGTCGAGATATTCAGGACGAATTCCCACTTGTCGCGCCAAATCTTCAGCAAGCATACGGCGCTCACGTTCTGCAGGACGTTTTTGGATCCACACCGGTTCGGTGATAATCCGCCATACCGGTAAGCGCGGATCCAGCGATGAAAGGGGATCCTGAAAGACCATTTGCATACCGGTATGCTGCTTGTCATCACGGCGCGCATAGCTGCCCTGACTGGGTTTCAGCATCCCCATCAGCAGTTGCGCCAGCGTACTTTTTCCACAACCGGACTCGCCAACAATCCCCAGCGTTTCCCCCTGACGGATCTGTAAATCCAGACCATTGAGGGCATGCACCCGTTCCGTTACCTTGCCGAGCCAGTTTTTACGCGCAGGGAAGTTGACATGAACATTCTGCAGCGCCAGTAAAAAATCAGACATGTGTTGTCTCCAGTTGCGGATACCAGCAGGCAGATTGTTGATCCCCGCCTCCCTGACTGCGTAACGCAGGTGTTTCTTCACAACGGGGGCCAGCGGCAAAGCAGCGCTCGCGAAACGCGCATCCCGTCGGTAAGCAGGTTAAGTTCGGCACGGTGCCGGGAATGGCGGGCAGCAATGCGCGCGGCGCGCCGTGCTCCGGCGCGCATTTCAGCAGACCAATGGAATAGGGATGCGTCGGGCGTTGAATAACGGTTTGCGTTGGGCCACTCTCAATCACGCTTCCGGCATACATGACGTACAACCGGTCGCATAACTGTGAAACCACCGCCATATCATGGCTGATAAATAACACGGCTGTCCCGCTGGCTCGCGCTTTTAACTTCAGCAAACGCAGCACCTGCAGTTGCACCGTGACGTCCAGAGCGGTGGTCGGTTCATCGGCAATAATAAGCTCCGGTTCACACGAAAAGGCCAGCGCTATCATTACGCGCTGGCGCATCCCGCCGGAAAGCTCAAACGGGAAACGCTTCATGACTTCCGCCGCGTCCGGGATTTGCATCTCCTGGAGTAAAGCGATGGCTTTCTGACGGGCATCCGTGCGGCTTAATGCCTGATGATGGCGGATAACCTCCACCATTTGCTGACCGATGCGTCGGGTCGGATTCAGCGCCGTCATGGGTTCCTGAAAGATCATCGCTACGCGTGCGCCGCGCCATTGGCGCATTTGCTTCTCGCTGGCATTGAGCACATCTTCCCCCAGCAGCGAAACGCGTCCCTGGTGGATATGATAACTGCCTTCCGGCAGCAGACGCATGGTGAGCATGGCCGTCACGGACTTACCGGAACCGGACTCACCAACCACGCCAACGATTTCTCCGCGGTTGATATGCAGCGATACATGGTTAAGCGCATGCACGTCAGCTTTATAGCCGGGAAAACTCAAATGCAAATCTTCGATTTCCAGCACAGGTTGTGTCATGACTGTTTTCCTCCGGCTTTCGGGTCAAGCAGATCGCGAATACCATCGCCAAAGAGATTAAAGCCCACGGCGGTAATCAGAATGGCGGCGCCGGGGAAAGCGCAATACCACCACTGATCAAGCACATAATTACGGCCTATTGCGACCATCGCTCCCCATTCAGCGCTGGGTTGCTGTGCGCCCAGACCGATAAATCCGAGCGTGGCGGCCATCAGGATCGCACTGCCGATATCCAGCGACGCTTGCACAATTAGCGGGGGCAGAGAGTTACGTAAAATGTGCCAGCTAATCAGATGCCAGCGTGATGCGCCGTAGGTCCGCGCCGCCTGCACATAGGTAAACTGGCGCACTACTAACGTTTGACCGCGTGCGAGGCGCACATAAAACGGAATACGTACGATAGCAATCGCCAGCATGGCGTTAAACAGGCTTGGACCCAACGCGGCGGCCAGCGCCATCGTCAGCACCAGCGAGGGAATGGACAGCATAATGTCCATTATTCGCATAATAATTGCATCGGCGCGTCCGCCCATGACGCCAGACAAACAGCCCAGCAGCGAACCCAATCCCCCGGCGATACCCACCACGACCAGCCCCGCAACGACCGATTGTTGGCTACCCACCAGAACGCGGCTGAATAGATCGCGGCCGACTTCATCGGTACCAAACCAGTGAGCGGCTGACGGGGGCAGCAGGCGTGCACTCAAATTGATGGCATTAGGGTCGTGAGGGGTTATCCACGGCGACAGCACCATCAGCAGCAGTATCAACACAATGATGACCCCGCCAACCAGCGTCAGCGGGCTGCTTTTCATCATCCAGAACAGTTTAGCCCAGTCCGTGCGACGGCGTGTTGTCTGAGGCGCGGCTGGCGTTTCTTGTGTGAGCATCATTGTGCGTCTCCGCGTCCAATTCGTGGATCGATCCACAAGTAGAGTAAATCCACCACTAGGTTAACCAGCACATAGGCGAAAGAGACCACCACGGCAAATCCCATTACCGCCGGGAAGTCGAGCGCCTGAATCGACGTCACCACCCAGGCGCCCATTCCCGGCCAGGCGAAGACCGTTTCAGTCAGCACCGCACCGTAGAGCAGATCGCCCAATGCCAGGCCGAGAACGGTTATCGAGGGGATAAGCGCATTTGGCAACGCGTAACACAACACGATGTACCAGCCCGGCAACCCGCTGGCATGAGCGGTGCGAATGTAATCTTCACTCAGTTGCTCCAGCATGGCGGAGCGAATCTGGCGGGCAACGATCCCCAGGTGCACAAAGGCCAGCGTCAGTGATGGCAGGATCAGGTGCTGAAGCGCATTGAAAAAGACTTCGCCATTGCCTTCCAGCAGTGCATCAATCAGATAGAACCCGGTGACGTGAGTTGGCGGATCCAGCCAGTCGTCTAAACGTCCACCGCCGGGTAAAATTTGCAGATGACCATAAAACAGCACGATAACCCCCAGCCCCAGCCAGAATGCTGGCGTGGAGATACCGGTGATCGCCATCAGACGAACGAGGTGATCAAGCCAGCGGTTGCGCCAGACCGCAGATAAAATGCCCAAAGGAATACCGATAACCAGCGCCAGCAACAAGGAGCAGAAAGCCAGCTCAAGGGTGGCGGGGAAGAAGATGCGCAGCTCATCCAGCACCGGACGTCCGGTGCGAATAGAGGTGCCTAAATCGCCGTGAAAAATGTCGCTGACATAGCGAAAAAACTGGACATACAGCGGCTGGTTCAGCCCCAACTGTTGGCGAATATTTTCGACAATTTCATCACTGGCGCGATCGCCCGCCAATAGCCGCGCGGGGTCGCCAGGTATCAGGTGCGAAATAATAAAAGTGATTACGCAAACACCGATAACCACCAGAATAAGTCCCCAGCATCGCTGGCGTAAAATGCTCCAGAACGTCATTAGCTTCCCCTTGCGGAGCCAGAGCGGCTCCGCATTAACGTGGCTTATTTACTCATGGTGGAGATATTGAAGACCTGTTCCAGCATGGGGTTGAATACAAATCCTTTGACGTCTTTGTTCATCGCCAACTGATAGTTTTTCTGGAATAAATAGACGTAGGCGGCTTCATCAATCACGATAGTTTGCGCCTGCTGGTAGTCATTGGTTCTGGCAACCTGATCGGTCGTGGCCAGCGCGCTACGCAGTAGCTTATCGACCTCACCGTTTTCATAGAACGAACGGTTACCCGGCAAGCCTTTCTTATCTGACTCAAACCAGTAGTTCATAAACATGTACGGATCGGCGAAATCAGGGCTCCAGTTGCCAATGGCAATGTCGTAATCTCCTTTGCCCACGCGGTCACGCATGGTGGCGTTAGCCAGTTTTTCCAGCTTCACCTTAATGCCCAGTTTGCCAAGGCTTGCCTGGGTCGCGAGCGCGATAGGTTCCCAGTTAGGGTCATTATCCGAGTACAGGAAGCTCAGGCTGTCAGGTTTGGTGGCAACTTTCTCCCACGCCGCTTTCGCTTTGGCTTCATCGAAACTGTACTGCATGGCCTTGTCGTCAAAACCCCACATGCCTTCAGGGATCGGACCTCGCATTTGCTTACCGTTGCCGCTCAGGATCCCGTTTACCATGCCTTTATAATCGGTGGCCCACGAGATGGCGCGGCGTAAATCCACCTGATTGAGCGGCGCTTTACTGTTATTCAGATACAGATAGGTCACGCGCAACGAGGGATAATCCGCCACGTTAACTTTGCCTTCCTGTTTTAAGGTGGCAAGCTGATCGACCGGAAGCGCATCGGCAATGTCGATATCACCCCGCGACAATTGCAGACGGCGAGAGGCGCTTTCACCGATGATTTTTACCGAAACCCGCTTAAACGCCGGTTTTGCACCGGCATAATATGGGTTAGGAACCAGTACCAACTGCTGTCCCTTTTGCCAGCTTTTGAGCATGAAGGGACCAGAGCCTGCCGTATTCTGCGCCAGGAATCCGCGGGCATCGTCTGCGGCATGCTCTTTTAAGACGGCCGGGTTAATAATTGAGGCCCCGTCATTGGCCAGCGTATACAGGAACGGCGCAAATGGCTGGCTGAGGGTAAACTTCACCGTATTGTTATCGATAGCCTCGACCTTCAGATCTTTCGGGAACGCTTCTGCAGGCCCCTGGCCGATTTTGAGCAGGCGTTCAAAAGATTGCTTTACCGCATCAGCCGTCACCGGCGTTCCGTCGGCGAATTTGGCATCGTTTTTCAGGATAAACGTCCACTCTTTCTGGTCGTCAGAGGCCTTCCAGCCGCTGGCCAAATCGCCTTCAACTTCCGTGGAACCTTTACCGCCATCCGTTTTGTACTGAACCAGCCGCTGATAAGAGGGATAGGTGACCGTCCAGTCGTTGTTATCGATGGTCACGGCGGGATCGAGCGTCTGCGGATCGGCAGCTTTGCCGATCACCAGCATATCTTTGGGAACGGCGGCCTGCGCAGCGGGCAGGGCAAACGCCAGCGCAACGGCTATCAGAGCGGGGCGAAAAAACGCGTTTAACGCAGGTGTAGTCTTCATAACCAGGCTCCAGAATTAAAGGGAATGTTGTGTTGTTATAGGTGTGACAGTGTAACAATCTATCTGATCGTCAAGCAGCGGATAGCGGGCGGCATCAGGTAATTCAAAATGCCACCACTCGCTGGTGATACCGACAAAACCGCCGCCGAACATAATGGCATTGAGCAGCAGGCGGTTGCGCTGCGCAGCCGGAGGAACAGAAGGGTGCCAGGCATGGGAACGGTCGTGCATCTCATCAAAGCCCGCGCCCATATCGAGAAGATTGCCACGATCGTCCATTAGCGTAACGTCAATGGCCGTCCCGCGGCTGTGATTAGATCCTATCGCTACATCGACAACATACTGAGGATCCGGACACGCATTCCACAGCACCGCCTGCGCCTGCTGCGGGCGATACGCGTCGTATACCACAAGTTTCAGGCCCGCCAGTTGCGCAATACTGATGCTTTTCGCCAGCGCAGTGACCGCCTCGGTGTGCAACAGGCAACGAGCTTCCCGGTAGATAGGGGCGCCGGTAATGTTGTCTGCCGTAGCGTATTTAAGATCGATATGTAGCGACGGGAATATCACCGACAGATCGACCAGTTCTGGGGTTTCTGACATAGCACGTTTCCTGTTTATTGTTCGAATTGACCAAATTGTTGTTGTAACTGGCGATTGGTTTGCAGGCGTTCTGCGAGGGAGTCACCCAGTTGTGCCACCACCGCAGAGAGTAATAAGTTGAACAGACAGCTCACCGGAGCCAGTGAGTCCCAGAAATGTCCGGTGTCAGTTTTCACCTGAAGTAAGTCAATGGAATAGTCTCTGGCCCACGGGCACCACACATCGGTGATTAACGCCAGCGGAATGCAGCGTTCTGTGGCAACGCGGCAATATTGTCGCGAGATAGCGGAATAGGCGCGCATATCGGTGATCACCACGTAAGGCTGGGTGAATCCTGAATTCAGCGACTCGACCCAACTGCCGGAAAGCCCTTCGGAGTAGCTGACTTTAGGCCGCAGGTATTCCAGGTGACTGAAAAAGGCGTTAGCGATCCCGCGGGTGGACTGGATCCCAAGGATATACACGGCTTCCGCATGCGCCAGCCGCTGCGCTATGCGTAAAAACGTTTCGCCTTGCGCGAGTTGATAGACATAGGTAATGGCGTCGATTTCCAGTAACAGCGACTGCTGCGCGCGATCTGGCAGGCTTTGTTGCTGGTGCCAGGAGTCCAGCCGCTCGTTCATCCCCCAGGGTTGATAGGCGACGACGGGTAGCTCCCGCAGGCTGGCTTTTGCATCTTCCAGATTGCGAAAACCCAGTTTACGCAGATAGCGTCCAACGGTAATGCCGCTGGTTCCGGTTGCTTTAGCAATACCATCCGCGGTTTCAAAAGGGATCTGCACAGCATGGGCTAACAGCCACCCGGCCACGCGCTTTTCGCTGGGCGTCAGTTGGCTAAAGGTCTGCTCTATGCGGGTAAATAACTCCGGTTTCGCTGTCATTACCTTCTCGCTGTTAATTGTTTGTCAGAGTACGGTTCACTGTTAGCAAATTAACAATGCAGGACGCGTGCCATGTTAGTAACAGCGGCACGCCGACCATTTTTGTTAAAAATCAGCCCATATCCGTTAACTAATGATCAACATTTGTGCAGCGTAGTTCAGTTTTGGTGCAGCGACAGGGGAAGAGGGGTATGAATCTGCTGATTTCGTCGGAACGATCACATTGTGGTCACGTTTTACGCCCAGACATCAGAATCAGTAATGTGAAATATAAATTTCAGCCATATCAATGGTGGCAATCTTTATTCTTATGACGTTAGGGGTATTATTTTTTGCGAACTACATTAACGGTTTGAAGCGCAAGTGTAGATATTATTTATATTATAAATGGAGTACTACAATGAATAAATTCTCCCTTTCTACAGCAGGTATTCTGGTCGCAGCGCTGTTAACCAGTGTCAGCGTCAATGCAGCAACTGATAACGCTAAAACTGAAGTGACTCCAAAAGGCATGAATTGCCAGGAGTTTATTGATTTGAACCCGCAAACTATGGCCCCGGTGGCTTTCTGGGTGCTCAATGAAGACGAAGATTTCAAGGGTGGCGATTACGTAGACTATAACGAAACCGTGACGACTGCAGTTCCTCTGACTGTTGAACTTTGTAAAAAACATCCGCAGAGCGAATTAAGTAAAATAAAAGACGAAATCAAAAAAGAATTATCCAAATAAGATTAAGTCATTATTAAAACCCAGCCAAAGTGCTGGGTTTTGCTATTTGTGACAATGTCACCTATTTATTTTGTGATACTTAAGAAAACTTTATAAAGATATAAACGCCTGTGCCGATACTGGATAAAAGTTAGCCTTTTGCAGAAGGAGTTTGTATGGCCTGGTATCCTACTCGTATTTCAACGCGTTTAACCATCGGCGGCATTCTGCTGCTTGCAGTCACGACCCTTGTTATTGTGGTGATTATGCTCTGGCGTGGCCAACCGCGCGTCGTTGAAATCAACACCGCCCTGATCGAAGAAACAGGGCAAGGTTTAACCCGCCAGTTGAGTACCGTATTGTCCCGAATTGAAGGTGAGACCGTCAGCTTGTCACGACTGGCTGAGGTGCTGCCAAATGATGAATCTCTTTACCAAAGCGTCGTTCCGCATCTGATTGGTGAAGATAAAGATTCGATTATTACCGGCGGCGGCATCTGGCCAGAACCAGACGCTTTCACCGCAGGTGTGGAGAAAAGAAGCTTTTTCTGGGCGCGTAATGCTGAAGGTAAACTGGTGTATTCCAACGACTATAACGTCGAAGGGTCAAGCGGATACCACAATGAAAACTGGTATCAGCATGCCAAAGGGCATTCACAAAACAGTTGCTTATGGTCTGATGTCTACCAGGACGCCAGTACAGGCGTCAACATGGTGACGTGCAGCGTACCTTATCAACTGGCGGGCAAGTTTGCCGGTGTCGCCACCACCGATATTCGCCTGGATAACGTCGCCACTTTCATGCAGCAACAGGGAAACAGCACCGGTGGTTACGCGTTTGTGGTGGACAAGCAGGGACAAATCCTCTATTTCCCGCAGGCCGATCTGGCGAAATATAAAACCATTAACGATCTGGCGCAAAGCGCGCAATGGCTTATCCCGGTGGAAAACGGTCTGAAATCTCTGCGCCCAGCGGACGGGGTGAAAACGATTACGCTTGCAAATGATAACGTCCTGAATTCGGCTTCACGGGTGATGCTGTTCCCGATGGCGGATACCGGTTGGGTTGTTGGTCTTGCGACGCCTGAATCGCGTATCGTCGGCCTTGCCAAAGTGATGATGCAGGACGTGCTGGAAGTGTTGATCCCGATCATGACCCTGTTGCTGGTGGGATCCTGGCTGGTGGTTCGCCGACTGATTTCGCGTCTTGATGATACCCGTCAGGCTCTCGATGACATTGCGCAGGGAGAAGGCGATCTTACCCGTCGCCTGGATGTCCGTGGCAAAGATGAGATTTCCGCTATCGCCGAAGCGTTTAACCTGTTCGTCGATAAAATCTCAGCCATTCTGATCACTGTCAGAAGCAGTAGCGTAGTGGTGGCGAATAACGCTGTCAGCCTGGCAGACAGTAATATGGAACTTTCATCTCGCGTGACGCAACAGGCCGCTGCGCTGGAAGAGAGTTCGGCGGCGATGGAACAGTTAAATGCGACCGTTCATCAAAATGCCAGTAATACACAACTGGCGGATGAGCTCTCCGATAGCACCGCGCAAACGGCCAACCGCTGCGGCGATGTTATGCAGGGTGTTATCTCTACAATGGATAATGTCAGTGCCTCATCCGGCAGAATGGTGGAAATTGTCGCAGTTATCGACAGCATTGCGTTCCAGACCAATATTCTCGCCCTGAATGCCGCGGTTGAAGCCGCCAGAGCAGGTGATGCCGGGAGAGGGTTTGCCGTTGTGGCCTCCGAAGTGCGCACGCTGGCTCAGCGCAGTGCCACTGCCGCGCAGGAAATAAAAGCATTGATTGATGAATCCGTTTCTCATGTAGGTAGCGGAAGTCAGCAAATTCACAATGCGGGCGAACGTCTGGGAGAACTGGTCAGTAATGTACGTCAGGTACGTCAGTTAATGGGGGAAATACGCGTTGCGGGTGAAGAACAACGCAAGGGCGTTTCCGAAGTTACGCTGGCCGTTACCGAAATGGACAGCACCGTTCAGCAAAACGCCTCGTTAATAGATGATGCCGCCGCGCGAACGCAGGCGCTGAAAGAGGAGGCGGAACAGCTGGCGATGCTGGTCTCATCATTCAGATTGCCTGAGCCTTCAGTTGCCTGATGGATCGTTAAGAGCGTCCGTATAACCGGACGCTCTTGCGTTATAAATCCAATACGGACGACCATTAACGCCCCCAACGACTGCGAATATAGATCACAGCTTCCTGCGTTTGCGGCTGATTAAGGTAATCTTCGCGAAACAAAATTGTGCCGTTAATGTGCGGTTCAGACTCGTTCAGATCGAGCTGTTTTTTTAGCTCCGGCACGCCGCCTTTAACCGTCCAGTCAGGTTCTTTTCGCGACGGCTCACCGACTTTGTACAACGCCACCCCAATATACAGGCGGGTGTTGGTTGATTTGACGACATCTGCCCACCATTTCGCCAACACATCGTAACGCGCCGCATCGCGGGCAAAAGGCCAGTACAGCTGCGGGGCGATGTAGTCCAGCAAGCCTTGTTGCACCCAGCGGCGGGTGTCCGCATACGATTCATCATAGGCTGCCGCGCCGCGTGTGTCGGAGCCCGCCGGATCGTGCGAACGGTTACGCCACACGCCCGCAGGGCTGACGCCAAATTCAACTTCAGGTTTGAGTTTCTTGATGGTTCGTGAAACCTGAGCGATCAGGCGTTGCGTGTTATCGCGCCGCCAGTCAGCTTTGGAGACGAATCCCTGGCCGTATCTTCTGAAGGTCTGGCTGTCGTTGAGCGCAGAGCCGGGAGACTCGGTATAGAAGTAATCATCGAATTGCACGCCGTCAACCGGGTAATTCTCAACGACTTCAGCCACGATACTGGTTATCCAGTCACGCACTTCGGGAATACCGGGATCTAACACAAAACGCTCGCCCGAGGTACGGATCCAGTCCCTATGCAGGACATAAACGCTGGAAGGCGTCTGTGACAGCGTGTTGTTTAATTCGGTAACCGTTGCCGGTTTAGTGTTAACGGACACGCGGTAGGGGTTAAACCAGGCATGGACTTTCATTCCGCGTTTATGCGCTTCATCGAGCATAAACCGTAACGGATCGTAACCCGGATCCTGACCAATTTTACCGGTCAGGGTATCTGACCACGGCAAGATTGTAGATTGCCACAGCGCAGTGGCATCGGGCTTCACCTGGAAAAAAACGGTGTTAATACCAAGACGTTTCAGGTTATCCAGCTTGTCAGTCAGCGCCTTTTGCTGCTGGCTGATACGAACGGCAGGCGAGCTGATGTTGACGGATGAAATCGGCGGCCAGTCAAGACGCGAAACCGTTGCCAGCCAGATACCGCGCACCGGCTCCTTGCTCTGCTGCGGTTTGCCCACCGGGGGCAGTGGGGTGATTTTTGAACCGGGCGGCTGTGAAGAACAACTGCCAAGTAGCAACATACTGCCTACGAGCAGCGCAAACCATTTCATGTTGGTTCGCGGCAGCCTGGCTCGGGAACGGGCGAGAATATTCGCCAGTTTTTTCTGATAATTTGCTGAAATAAAACCGGATGCTGACATCAGATTTTGCTCTTAATTCTTCTTGTTGCGGCTGTTAGCCCAGGGATCGAACGCCGGTTCGGTGGTGTTACTTGAGGCCAGATCATGCAGTGAATCCAGGTACAGCGCTTCAACTTCTGCCCGCGCCCACGGCGTGCGGCGCAGAAACTTCAGACTGGATTTAACGCTCGGCTCATTTTTAAAGCAGTTGATATTAATGCGTTGCGCCAGCTCAGCCCAACCATAACGATCAACCAGTGCATTGACCTGCATTTCAAGCGTTACGCCATGTAAAGGGTCTTTAGAAATATGAGCATTCATATGAAGTCCAGTTCAGTGGTTCCAGATTTTGTCAGTAGTGCAACGGGAAGAAGGTTACAAGAAAGCGGGGCGACCAGCAATGGCATCTGTTCCTCAGGCTTTCATGATTAAGAAGTAAACATCAGCCAGACATTGCTGAAGAAAAGATCTGGATTAGATGCGTTCATTAATCTTAAGTGGGTATTTATACCTGGATTGTTACTTCAGCTTCTCTTTATTTATGTATTATTGCAGTCATTCGACTATTAAAATTAAAAAAACAAAAGATCTAAAAAAAACAAAAATAACATATCCATAATGTTAACCATTGATAAAATTAAAGTAACATTTAGTAAAACATGGATATTTTGTTTTTCATGGACGAGAGTTTACATATCATGATATAATATTGCGGAAAAATTTGCAGGTTATTAATCTGCGTGTAATGTAAATGAATTTCTGAGGAGACTATTCCAGTGGGACGTAAATGGGCAAATATTGTTGCTAAAAAAACTGCTAAAGACGGTGCAACGTCTAATATATATGCAAAATTCGGTGTAGAAATCTATGCCGCTGCCAAACAAGGTGAACCAGACCCAGAATCAAACTCAGCTTTAAAATTCGTTATTGAACGTGCGAAACAAGCACAGGTTCCTAAACACGTTATTGATAAAGCAATTGATAAAGCCAAAGGCGGCAGCGATGAAACGTTCGTGCAAGGGCGTTACGAAGGCTTTGGTCCAAGTGGTTCACTGATTATCGCTGAAACATTGACGTCAAATGTTAACCGTACGATTGCTAATGTCCGCTCAATTTTCAATAAAAAAGGCGGGAATATCGGAGCGGCAGGTGCTGTCAGCTATATGTTTGACAATACCGGGGTGATTGTATTTGCAGGAACAGATCCTGACCATATTTTTGAAATTTTGCTTAATGCTGATGTAGATGTTCGCGATGTAACCGAGGAAGAGGGAAACATCGTTATTTATACTGAATCTACAGACCTTCATAAAGGAATTGCAGCCCTGAAAGCCGCTGGGATTACTGAATTCTCAACAACAGAATTAGAAATGATTGCTCAATCAGAAGTTGAACTTTCACCAGAAGATTTAGAAATCTTTGCAGGACTCGTGGATGCCCTTGAAGATGACGATGATGTTCAAAAAGTCTATCACAACGTTGCAAACCTCTAATTATAAATAAAGGAATCTGTTATTGCGGCAGATCTTTAACTTATAAAGTTGTTACAAAAATATCTAGCCCGATACATTGATTATAAAAAAAGAAAAAATTTACGGTAGAAAATCAAAGTGACTGTCTGCTTTTGCTCAAGGCAGACAGTCATGTCCAGCAGTTTTCAGTCAGGATTAGCAGGGGGAGCTTTTCCAGGAATGAAAAAAACCGCTTCCTGGCTTCCTGACTCGAAGGCGACAACAGCTCTGACCTTATCGTTTTTCATCACTGTGTACCAACCGGAACCGCCAAACTGAGAATGGCTAAAGAGGGATCTGCATTCGTGGTCATCTGACGAAAACTTGTTACCGTAGCAGATAAGGGAAAGGTAAGGATTTGATGGAACGGCGTCAGCTAAGGGCTATAAACTAAGCATCCATCAAATACCAAATTTCATTTAACATAATATACATTATGCGCACTGATGTTAAGTAAGGTAGAATCTGATGCTTTATGGTAATCCTTGTGCTGCTCGATAATGATGGCCAAACACTATTTTCGACCTGCGCCACATCACTCACTGAACATCAAAATTGATAACTGTATTTCTCGCAGGCAAACCACTGACATGCCAATCTGTCTTCCTGGCATATTTCTGCCCTTATCCTTCATTATCATATAATCTTCTAAATGAAATGGCTCACCGGCAAGGACTTATGCGGTCCTTTCTGCCTTTTTCTCTCATACTGGAGATTCATTCATGGCTGACTGGAACCCTTCGCTTTATCTGCAATATGAAACTGAACGTTCAAGACCCGCAGCGGAATTACTCAACAGAGTGGCGTTAGAGAGTATTCGTTCAGTTGTTGATCTTGGCTGTGGTCCGGGAAACAGCACGGCATTACTGCATCAGCGCTGGCCTTCGGCTGTAATAACCGGGGTTGATTCCTCACCCGCCATGCTGAATGAAGCGCGCAACGCATTACCGCAATGCCATTTTATTGAAGCGGATATCAGTCAGTTCCAGCCCGAGCATCCTGTGGATCTGCTTTACGCAAATGCGTCTTTACAATGGGTACCCGATCACTATGAACTATTGCCGAACCTGGTATCGCTGCTGGGTCGCAACGGCGTTCTGGCCGTACAAATGCCGGATAACTGGCTGGAACCCACGCATGTTCTGATGCGCGAAGTGGCTTATGAACAGGGTTTCCCGGACCGGGGCCGTGCGCCACTGCCTGGCGTGCATGCCTACTATGATATTTTGACCGAAACTGGCTGTGAGGTGGATATCTGGCGCACCACGTATTATCACATTATGGATTCTCATCAAGCAATTATCGACTGGGTAAGTTCTACAGGCCTGCGCCCCTGGTTACAGGATTTGAGAGAAAGCCAGCAACGTCAGTATCTGGCGCGCTACCACGAACTACTTCAGGAGCAATATCCACTGCAGGAAAATGGCAAAATTTTACTGGCATTTCCCCGATTGTTTATTGTTGCGCAACGCAATAATTAAGCATTTATCATCAGATAGATCACAGGAATAGAGGATCGCCTATGAGCGCCCTCGCCTTTTTAACATAAGGATCTAGTGACAATGCGAGGCATCTGCTAGTGTCTTGCCACGTGTTTCCGACGGGAGTTGTTATGTCTAAAGTCTACATTGGTGGGTGTCTTTGTGGTTCGATCCGCTTCACGGCCAGCAGTCCTAATAATTCCCATACCTGTTCCTGCGATATATGCCGGAAACATACGGGCGCACCGACCGTCGTCTGGATTGAGTTTGATGCGAAAAATGTGGAATGGACGGGAAAAGCCGGAAAACCGACAACCTGGCGCTCATCAGAAACGAGTTGTCGAGCCTTTTGCCCTCAGTGCGGCAGTTCCGTGGGCGCTATTGATGATGCCCCGGTAATTGCACTTTTAGCCGGGGCTTTTGATGACCCTAACGATGAAGACCTGGCACCAGAGTTTCATTCGTTTTCCGATATGCAGCCAGCCTGGTGGCAAAACGAACGTAACTAAGTTAGTTGGTAATGCTTATCAGGCATGTGTTTTGCTGGCACATTTTTTTCATCGTTCATCTGCAGCAAATCGATTTCGATCGCATTGCAAATCGCATCCAGCGGCAGGTCATTGTTCTCTGTGCCAAACGGATCTTCAAGCTCTTCTGCAAGCGTGTCGAGCGAGATAAAAGTATAGGAAATAAGCACCGAGATAAACGGTGTCATGTAGTGCAGATCCACCACTAACGCGAATGGCAGCATGATACAAAACAGGTATACCGTGCGATGAAGGATCAAAGTATAAGCAAACGGGACCGGTGTATTCGCAATCCGCTCACAACCAGCCAGTACCGCAGACATATCGTTTAACCTATTGTTTAAACTATGAAATAATATGTCTGACAGTTGCTCATCACGCCTGCGCACGGCCAACCACTCTCCCATTAACAACAAAATGCGGTTTGCTGGAGATTGTGAGGCAAATACCGTCTGCAGATCTTTCTCGCTGAGGTACTTCGCCAACGGCTCTGCCTGTGGCTTTCGACGTAAAGTCATGCGTAAACAGTGGGCAAACGCGATTTGCAGACGAACAAACTGCCCTAATTCGGCGTCGTCCGGTAAGGTGGTTTTTACCTCACGCAGTAGCGATCGGGAAGCAATCATCAACTGCCCCCACAGGTGTCGGGCCTCAACGTAACGTGAATAACAGGCGTTATTGCGAAAACCTAAAAAGATTGCAATCGCCACGCCGAGAATGCTGAATGGCGCCAGGGTGAATTTGATTCCCAGCATCGTATACCACGGAAGCATGATAATAACGGCGATGGAGAGCAGGAAGTTCAGCAACAGTCGTGAAAAGATTTTGGATAATACTGACCCATGCCAGACGAATATCAGGCGTAGCCAGTGTTGTTGGGGGCGAACGATCATGGTTTTCTTCGGGAAAATGTGAAATCCATCACATTAGACGCGATCATGATCAATGTTGCAAGTTAATCGCAACATTAACTAAACAACTGTTGCTCTGCCAGAACCACCGCGCACCGGAGTTACAGAACGGTGAAGTCATTAATAAATAATAGTATGTTGTAACTAAAGAATGTTCTATAAAAAACCCGGCCTGAACCGGGTTGTATTCTTAGCACAATGGCTTAACGGCTTCACGCATGCCTTTGGCCAGAATGGTATCCAGATCGGCTGAAACCTGCTCCACGAGTCCGGAAACCTGAGTCAGATCCTGTTCCCAGTGTTCTTTAACGCCCAGTACCGATTTGACTAACTCTTCGGTGCTTATCTGGCGGTCATGATGCTGGGACCACAGCTGTTGAAAACGTGCCACCCAGTGCGCATCATCCTGGACCGGATAAGCCTCACCGTTACGCTCTCCACGATAGAAAGCAATCAGCGCGGCAAGCGCAAACGTCAGGCGCGCCGGCAGTTTACCGCTGGCCTGTTGCCCTGCCAGCAGCTGCGGCAAAATACGGGTACGGAATTTAGTCATGCCGTTCAGGGCAATCGACAGCAACTGATGCTTGATGTACGGATTGCAGAATCGACCGGTCACCGCGCTGGCGAAAGACGCCAGCTCATCGCGGGGTAAATCCAGTACCGGAATGATCTCTTCATAAATAGCTTTTTCAACGAAGGCGCAAATCTCTGCGTCATTCATCGCCTCACCCACGGTGTCCAGCCCTGCCTGCCAGGCAACGGGAACCAGTGCGGTGTGTGCGCCGTTGAGAATCGCCACTTTCCGTTCTTTGTACGGTTTGATGTCATCAACAATCAGGACATTAAGCGGATACTTATCCAGACGCAGCTCTGCAGCTAATGACTTCGGTCCCTGAATAACGAACAGATAGAAGTGTTCTGCAGTGTCGAGGAAGGCATCGTGATAGCCCAACTCAGCTTCCAGTTTCTTCACTTCGTCACGCGGATAACCGGTAACAATGCGGTCCACCAGCGTGGAGCAAAATGCGTTGGCCTGATCCAGCCACTGAATAAATGCCTCCGGCAGCGCCCACTCCTGAGCGTAGCGCAGGACCAGTTCACGCAGCGCATCACCATTGTAATCAATCAGTTCGCAAGGAATGATAATCCAGCCTTTATCCGACGCGCCATTAAAATGGCTGAAGCGTTCGAACAACAGTCGGGTCAGTTTAGCCGGATAACTCACCGCCGGTGCATCCTCAAACTTATCGCCCGCGTGGTAGCTGATGCCCGCTTCAGTCGTGTTGGAGAACACAAAACGCATATCTGGATTATGCGCCAGCTTCAGGAACTCATCGTATTCGCTATAGACGCTGATTTCGCGGTTAACCGAACGGATCAAACGGGCATCGCTTACGGCCTCGCCCTTCTCATTCAAACCACGAATGATGGTGGTATAGAGACCATCCTGCGTACTCAGCGATGGCGGGAAGGTACTTTCGATGGGACGAACAATGACTACACCAGCGTTCAGATCGGTATGTTCGTTCAGCAAATCGACTTGCCAGTCAACAAAGGCGCGCAGGAAGTTTCCTTCACCAAACTGAATAATGCGTTCAGGATACTGAGCACCGGGGAAATCGCGACGATTTAGTGTTTGCACAATGGGTTCCCTTTTTAATTAGTCATACAACCTGATTGAATTGGTCCGATAGGTTAGCAAACTTTAATACATTGAAACCCTGTTTTGATCAATCCCCGGCGACAAATTAGAGAGTTTTGTAGAAAAGTGTGGTCCCGGTCAGCTTCCCGTCAGGCATTTTTGCATAGTCCGGTATCACCCCTACTTGTTGCCATCCACAATTGTGGTAGAACAACTCAGCGCCACTGCCCGTCGCTGTATCAAGCACCAGCAGCGTTTTCCCTTGCTGACGCGCGTAGTTTTCGAGTTCGTTCATCAACGTCCGGGCAACACCACCGCGCCGCGCTGAGGGGTGAACCAGCAACTTAGCGACATCAGCACGATGAGGTTGGTTTTCGGGTTGATCGATAATGAGCTGGACGGTACCGACCAGCCCCCCCTGTGCGTTCTGCGTACCCAGAACAATCCTTTCTCCACGGTCAACGCTTTGCGCGACGCTCATCCAGAAAGGCCGTGATTTATCACCACTAAAAGGGAGCATAAAGCTGACAGAGGCGCCATCATTGACGCATGTTTCAAGGATGTCGCTGAACTCACCGATTCTCGACAGAATCTGGGCCGCGCTCAGCACAAAGCAGGGTTTACAGGAAGCCATTTTTTTCTCCTTAGAATGACCCCTTCATACTGCTTTTAACAATTGCACAACACAAGGAGTCATATCATAGGATTATGTTATCTATGGCTTGTTCATCTGGATCACTAGCCAGTGATAGATAACCGTGACAACGTAACGCTGCTGTTCATCGTTTAACGCCACACCCTGAGGGATATCATGCCATTTCGCCAGACATCCCCGACAACAGGTCGCCGTAGCATGTTGAGCGATAAATACCGGATGCCCGCGCATGGGCGTCTGCTTACCGTCATTGGCAGGAAACGCGGGCGCCAGCCGTTTGGCAATAAAATCCGTGGCGTGTTGTTCGATAACCGGCGCGCCTTTATCCAGACAATACTGCCTTTCTTTCTGACCAAGGCGAAACCGCGAGCGAAACGTTGATTTCGCCAGCCGGGCAAAAAGAGGATCGAGCGTGTTCATCAGTAAACCGAGCGCCCCAGTTGTTGCGTTAGTTGCTCCAGCACGGCGATACCCGCCAGCGAATTTCCCGCCGCATCCAGTTCCGGACTCCAGACGGCAATCGCCATCTCGTGAGGCACGATAGCCACGATACCGCCCCCCACACCAGATTTCGCCGGTAAGCCCACTCGCCAGGCAAATTCCCCTGCGTTCTGATACATGCCACTGGTCGCCATCAGCGCGTTGATCTGCCGGGCCTGCATGGGCGTAACCACGGGCTCAGCAAGATGAAAAGCATGTCCCTGATTCGCCAGAAAGACGAACGTGCGGGCCAGCTCTACACAGCTCATTTTCAGTGCGCAGTAGTGAAAGTAATTTTGCAAAACGGTGGTCACGTCATGGTGAAAATTGCCAAAGGACTTCATTAGCCAGGCAATAGCCGCGTTACGCGCCGAGTGCTCAAACTCAGAACGCGCCACCGTCGCATCATAGGCGATATCCGAAACGCCGCTTAGCGCCCGTACCACTTCCAGCATCCGTTGACGCGGTGCGCTCAGACGTCCTTGCAGCATATCGCAAACCACCAGCGCCCCGGCGTTGATAAAGGGATTGCGTGGGATCCCTTGCTCCATTTCCAGCTGCACCAGGGAGTTGAAAGGATGACCGGAAGGATCCTTGCCGACACGTTGCCAGATCTCATCTTCTTGATAGTGACGCATCGCCACGACCAGACTGAGCACCTTTGAAATTGACTGAATAGAAAAGCGCTCTTGCGCATCCCCCGCCTGATACTGCTGTCCATCGACGGTGCAAATAGCAATACCCAGTTTTGAACCGTCGACAGAAGCTAAGGCAGGAATGTAATCAGCGACTTTACCCTGACCAATCAGCGGACGAACCTGCTGCACAATGGTCTCTAAAATTGAATTGTCCATGGCCCTGGCCACAACATGCTCCTTGCTCGCAGGTATGAAAGGCCTGCGAGTATAACAGAGCTGAATACGCAGCGTCAGGCCGGAAGGCGGAATCTGGCCACGGTCTGCATGAGCGGGTGAGATTCATGCCGTAGACAGAAATATTGCAGAATTAAGGCCGGTGCCCCCATCGGAGGCACCCACACCATCAGAGGCGGTTTTTCCAGACGGTCTGTACATTACAAAACTCATGCAGACCAAAGTGTGAAAGCTCGCGGCCAAAACCACTTTTCTTCACGCCGCCAAAAGCAACGCGGGCATCGCTGGCGCTGTAACCATTGATAAATACGCCCCCACACTCCAGGCGTGACGCCATCTTCTGCGCCAGAGCTTCATCCGCGGTGAACACCGTGGCTGATAAGCCGAAATCACTGTCATTAGCCAGCGCTAAAGCATGTTCCGCATTCTTTGCAACGGTAATCGCTGCAACCGGGCCAAACAGCTCCTGACGAAAAGCCGTCATCTCCGGGGTGACATCCCCCAGAACCGTCACGGCATAGTAATTGCCCTGACCCGCGATTTTTTCCCCGCCGAGAAGTAACCGCGCGCCTTCGGCAAGGGAGGCTTCGACCTGCTGATGCAGCTCATCGCGCAGATCAAATCTTGCCATCGGACCCAGATCGTTTTCTTCGTTCAGCGGGTCGCCCATTTTGAGCGCGCTCGCGGCCGCCACAAAACGAGCCGTAAATTCTGCCGCAATTCCTTCTTCGATAATAAAGCGCTTTGCTGCCGCACAAACCTGTCCGGTGTTCTGATAACGACCGGCGACCGCCGCCTTAACGGCCAGATCGAGGTCAGCATCATTAAGGACAATAAACGGATCGGAACCCCCCAGTTCAAGCACGCATTTTTTCAACGCCGCACCCGCCTGAGCACCAATCGCCGCACCGGCTCGAACGCTGCCCGTCACCGTTACCGCCGCGATACGCGGGTCATTGATCATCTGACTTACCCCGGCGTTATCGGCATTCACCCAACCATAAACACCCGCGGGAACGCCCGCATCAGCAAAAACCTGCGCGATAATCGCAGCACAGCCGGTTACGTTTGGCGCATGCTTTAACAGATAGCCATTTCCGGCCAGCAGAATTGGAATGGCGCCGCGAAGTACCTGCCAGAGCGGGAAGTTCCACGGCATGATCGCCAGAATAGTTCCAACGGGGCGATACTCAATCACCGCCTGGTTGTTCTCCACCAGCGTAGGTTCCGGGTTGAGCATCGCCGGTCCATGTTCGGCATACCAGTCACACAATGCGGCTGATTTGGCAACTTCACCACGCGCCTGCTTGATGGGTTTCCCCATTTCACGTGAGATACACTGCGCCATCTCTTCGGCGCGATGACGCAGAGCCTGCCCGATATGACGCAGCGTTTGCGCACGGCGCTCAACGGCAGTGTGTTTCCATTCGCGGTAGCCATTCGCGGCAAGGCTCAGCGCATGTGCAATCTCTTCAGTACTGGCCCACGGCATTGCCGCCAACCTTTCACAGTTGGTAGGGTTAACGGAAATCGCATGTGTTGCTGCTGTGATAGTCATAAGTGCCTCTCTTTATCGCAGGGTATGGTCATATCATGCGCATATTTACTCTTTCTGAAAAATGAATAATATTAACCACACCATTCACGAACAGAGAACATTATGGATCTGACGCAACTGGAAATGTTCAACGCCGTCGCGGAGACAGGCAGTATTACGCAGGCCGCCGCGAAGGTGCATCGCGTGCCATCCAATCTCACCACCCGTATTCGCCAGCTTGAAGCCGACCTTGGCGTCGATCTGTTTATTCGTGAAAATCAGCGTTTGCGGCTTTCCCCGTCCGGGCACAATTTTTTACGCTACAGCCAGCGGATCCTCGCCCTGGTTGACGAGGCGAGAATGGTCGTCGCCGGCGATGAACCGCAGGGGTTGTTCTCTCTTGGCTCGCTCGAGAGTACTGCCGCTGTGCGGATCCCCGCCACGCTGGCTGAATATAATCAGCGTTACCCCAAAATTCAGTTTGCGCTGGCGACAGGTCCTTCAGGCACGATGCTGGACGGCGTGCTCGACGGGACGCTGAACGCCGCCTTTGTCGACGGCCCAATTACTCATCCAGGTCTTGAAGGAATGCCGGTCTACCGTGAAGAGATGATGATAGTCACTCCGCACGGTCATCCCCCTATCCAGCGGGCCAGCGACGTTAACGGTTGCAGCATTTACGCCTTTCGCGCCAACTGTTCCTATCGTCGCCATTTTGAAAGCTGGTTTCATGCCGATCGCGCAATGCCTGGCACCATTCATGAAATGGAGTCGTATCACGGCATGCTGGCTTGCGTCATTGCCGGTGCGGGTATCGCGCTGATCCCGCGTTCGATGCTGGAGAGCATGCCAGGACACCATCAGGTCCACGCCTGGCCGCTAAGCGAAAACTGGCGCTGGCTGAATACGTGGCTGGTCTGGCGCAGAGGGGCAATGACGAGGCAACTGGAAGCGTTTATTGAGGTATTGAACCCTCAGTTGTCGAAAAGCACGGAATAATTCGCGATTCTCAAACAACGCCATAAATAGCGTTCCGGGTGAATTCTCACGCCCGGAATTTCATTAATAATGAAACAGTTAAAATTACGCGAAATGTTCGGCACTCAATTTTGCCACCCAGTCAATGAAATGAGATCTTCATCACGAAATGATTGTATTTTAGCCAGCAAAAGTTTTAAGATCGTGGCCTTACCTTTTCGCAGCTAATCCACCTAATTGATATGACAACAGACACTGTTTCCCGCAAGGTCGCGTGGCTTCGGGTAGTTACGCTTGCCATTGCCGGTTTTATTTTCAATACCACCGAGTTTGTCCCTGTCGGTTTGTTATCCGACATCGCACAAAGTTTTAATATGCAGACCGCTCAGGTCGGGATCATGCTGACGATCTACGCCTGGGTTGTCGCCCTGATGTCGCTGCCTTTCATGCTGCTTACCAGCCAGGTAGAACGCCGCAAACTTCTGATCTGCCTGTTTGTCGTTTTTATCGCCAGCCACGTTCTCTCTTTCCTGGCATGGAATTTTACCGTGCTGGTGATCAGCCGTATTGGTATTGCTTTTGCCCACGCTATTTTCTGGTCGATCACCGCATCGCTGGCGATTCGCCTGGCTCCTGCCGGGAAACGCGCGCAGGCTCTCAGCCTGATTGCGACCGGCACCGCGCTGGCGATGGTGCTGGGCCTGCCTATCGGGCGCATCGTTGGCCAGTATTTTGGCTGGCGTACCACCTTCTTCGCCATCGGTATGGGGGCGTTAGTCACCCTACTTTGCTTGATTAAGCTCCTGCCAAAATTACCCAGTGAGCATTCCGGTTCATTAAAAAGCCTGCCGGTTTTATTCCGCCGTCCGGCATTGATGAGCCTGTATCTGCTGACGGTGATTGTGGTCACCGCGCATTACACGGCCTACAGCTATATCGAACCGTTTGTACAGACCGTCGCCGGGCTGAGCGCAAACTTTGCCACCGTGCTGCTGCTGGTTCTGGGTGGCGCGGGGATTGTCGGTAGCGTCATTTTTGGCAAGCTGGGTAACCAACATGCTTCCGTATTGATTAGTAGCGCCATTGCCCTGTTGACGGTGTGTCTGGTGCTGTTACTGCCCGCAGCGGACAGCGAAATGCATCTGGCCGTCCTGAGTATATTCTGGGGCATCGCCATTATGTTGATAGGCCTGGGTATGCAGGTGAAAGTGCTGGCGCTGGCCCCGGATGCCACCGACGTCGCAATGGCCCTTTTCTCTGGTATCTTTAATATCGGGATAGGCGCTGGCGCGCTGGTGGGAAATCAGGTGAGTCTGCACTGGTCAATGTCTACGATTGGTTACGTAGGTGCAGTGCCTGCGGTTGTGGCGTTCATATGGTCGGTGATTATCTTCCGTAAATGGCCAGTATCACTGGAAGAGCAGCCTCAGCATTCATAAAAGCGTGCCCGGTAGACAATACCGGGCACGTTGTTTTAAGCGTAAGTTTTAATGATTTCCAGCACGCCGTTAATAATAAACTGCACGCCCATACATACCAGCAGGAAGCCCATCAGACGGGAGATCGCCTCAATACCGCCTTTGCCGACCAGGCGCATGATCCCGCCAGAACTGCGTAAACAGCCCCACAGGATAACCCCGACCACCGCAAAAATAATCGGCGGTGCGACCATTATCACCCAGTCCGGAAACTCAGCCCCATGACGCACGGTGGACGCCGAGCTGATGATCATTGCAATCGTACCCGGACCCGCGGTGCTTGGCATGGCCAGCGGAACAAATGCAATATTGGCCGTCGGTTCATCTTCCAGTTCTTCTGATTTGCTTCTCGCTTCCGGAGAGTCATGTGCCTTCTGCTGTGGAAACAACATTCGAAAGCCGATAAACGCAACGATTAACCCACCCGCGATACGTAACCCGGGAATCGAAATCCCGAAGGTATTCATCACCAGTTGTCCGGCATAATACGCCACCATCATGATGGCAAACACGTAAACGGACGCCATGAGTGACTGACGGTTACGCTCTGCGCTGTTCATGTTGCCGGCAAGGCCGAGGAACAACGCCACGGTGGTTAACGGGTTTGCCAACGGTAACAGGACTACCAGCCCCAGTCCTATTGCTTTAAACAAGTCCATCATAATGTCATCTTTCCTGTGCGTTAATCGTCAACGGCAAGTATACGGTGAAATCCGGGAGATAAGCCATTTTCGCGGTGTAAGGATTCATTTTTCATCCGCACGTATAAGCCATAATTTTCAAACCGTTAAAATTCCACTCGCCAGAAATTGAGTCTGATGATTTAGCAAAACGTGGCATTTGCCGACCCATTCATTTGACTTATATTTGCCTAAGCAATAATATCAGCCGTGACTAACTACTTGCCAGGGCAACCATTGTGAAAAGCACCAGTGATCTGTTTAACGAAATCATCCCACTGGGTCGTTTGATCTACATGGTTAATCAGAAAAAAGATCGTTTGCTAAACGACTATCTGTCACCGCTGGATATCACGGCATCGCAGTTCAAGGTGCTCTGCTCCATCCGTTGCGCGGTGTGTATTACCCCTGTCGAATTGAAAAAAGTGCTGTCTGTCGATCTCGGCGCCCTGACGCGGATGCTGGACAGGCTGGCCTGTAAAGGTTGGATAGAAAGGCTTCCGAATCCACATGACAAGCGAGGCGTGCTGGTGAAACTCACCGAGCATGGCGCGGCAATTTGCGAGCAGTGTCATCAATTAGTAGGGCAAGACCTGCACCAGGAACTAACAAAAAACTTAACGGCGGATGAAGTGACTACGCTTGAGCATTTGCTGAAGAAAATCCTGCCGTAAACAGAAAGAGGTATGACGATGTCCAGACGCAATACTGACACAATCACTATTCATAGCATTTTGGACTGGATCGAAAATAACCTTGAATCGCCGCTCTCGCTGGAAAAGGTGTCAGAGCGTTCAGGTTACTCCAAATGGCACCTGCAACGGATGTTTAAAAAAGAAACCGGTCATTCACTGGGTCAATACATCCGTAGCCGTAAAATGACTGAAATAGCGCAAAAATTAAAAGAGAGTAACGAGCCGATCCTTTATCTGGCGGAGCGTTACGGTTTTGAGTCCCAGCAAACGCTGACCCGGACATTCAAAAACTATTTTGATGTTCCGCCGCATAAATACCGTATGACGAATATGCACGGCGAATCACGCTATTTGCTGCCACTCAATCAATGTAATTGCTAATCGCCAGTTAACGACGTAACCGAGGAAATCATGAAACTTCTGTCTTATGCGATGCTGGCCCTGCTGTATGTTGTTTCGGGCCAGAGCATGGCGGAACAGACCGCGCAACCTGCCACACAAAACAGTCGTGACGCGATGATTATGCCGCCTGCGCACGATCGGTCCCCGTTCGATTTTAATCATATGGGTGCAGGCAGCGACAAATCCGACGAATTAGGTGTGCCTTATTACAATATGCGCAACCTGTAATTTTTTTGCCCCGTCACTGCGGGGCTTTTTTTTACCCTCTCGCCTGCGCAGTCTTACGCAACCGAAAGCCAAACACATTAATGTACAATCCTGCCATGATCAGCAGCGCACCGAGCAGTTGTAATCCGGTAAGCGTTTCATCCAGCAGCACGGCCGCACTCGCCAGTCCAACAACCGGCACCAACAGCGACAACGGCGCGACACGCCAGGTTTCATAACGCCCGAGTAAAGATCCCCAGATGCCATAACCCACAATGGTCGCCACAAACGCCAGATAAACCAGTGACAGAATGGTGGTCATATCTATCGTCACCAGACTTTGGATAATTTGCGTTGGGCCATCGAGAAGTATTGAGGCGAGGAAGAATGGGACAACAGGAATCAACGCACTCCATACCACCAACGACATCACCGCCGGGCGTGACGTATGCTGCATGATTTTTTTATTAAAGATATTACCGCTGGCCCAGCTTAGCGCCGCCGCCAGCGTCAGCATAAAACCGAGCATGCCGACATGCTGTCCGTTGAGACTGGCCTCAATCAGCACCAGCACGCCAAATATGGCCAGCGCAATCCCTACCCGTTGTTTACCTTGCAGACGTTCACCAAAGGCGAATGCCCCCAGAATGATGGTGAAAAACGCCTGAGCCTGTAATACCAGAGAAGCTAACCCGGCAGGCATACCGAATTTGATGGCGCTAAAGAGAAACGCGAACTGCCCAAAACTGATGGTCAGCCCATAGCCGAGCAGCAGTGAAAGCGGAATTTTCGGGCGGGCAACGAAGAAAATCGCCGGAAATGCCACCAGTAAAAAACGCAACCCAGCCAGCATTAAGGGTGGCATATTGTGCAGCCCCACTTTGATGACGACAAAGTTCAGCCCCCAAACCACAACGACCAGTAACGCTAATAACCCGTCTTTACGCGACATACCACCGCCCCTGCGAATATTAAATTTTTGTAAACAAATTAAAGTAACGGAAATCGTTGTGCCGTAACAGATCATTAATTCAGGTAGGCCACACAGGGCATTTTCGGACAACTTATTGAGTGTACATCACACTTTTAGCATGCTATTTGTTTCTGATATCTAAAAAAAACATAACAACATGCATTGTCGGGCAGGAAAATGAATATCTCTCTGAGAAGGTCCACTCTCGCGTTACTCGCGTCATCATTGTTATTAACGATTGGGCGTGGCGCCACGCTGCCCTTTATGACGATCTACCTCAGCCGACAGTACAATCTGAGCGTCGACCTGATCGGTTATGCGATGACGGTCGCACTGACCATTGGCGTCGTGTTCAGCCTTGGCTTTGGTATTCTGGCCGACAAGTTTGATAAAAAACGCTATATGCTGCTGGCTATCTGCGGCTTTGCCTCTGGCTTTATTGCTATTCCACTGGTGCATAACGTAGTGGTAGTGGTTTTGCTCTTTGCCCTGATCAACTGCGCCTACTCCGTCTTCGCCACGGTGCTGAAAGCCTGGTTTGCCGATAATCTCTCGGCGACCAACAAGACTAAAATTTTCTCGCTTAACTATACCGTGCTGAACATCGGCTGGACCGTAGGCCCACCGCTGGGTACGCTACTGGTGATGCAAAGCATTAACC
>NZ_JAHLRC010000149.1:0-7296 GCF_018919545.1 Citrobacter sp. S46_ASV_140 | reverse complement strand
TCTTAATATCTTTGAGTATCGACATATTGATTGTCCTTGTGATGGGGTGCTTACCATACACTATGAAGCAATAAATAGCTCATTTTATAACCATTGCGATAACATGGATTACTGTACGGTTTGCAAGAATCTCATTAGCGGCCAACATGTCTTATAGAAGGTAGTTACGTTTCGTTTAACGTTCATTGGGGTTGTCGATGATAGATTAGCCAACTATCCGTTATCTTCGCAGGGAATTGCCAGGTAGCGTATAAAAGCAAAACACAAATCTATCCATGCAAGCATTTACCGCTGGTTTATCCGGCGGTTTTTTTTTATCTGTACATCAGGGAAAAGGTGCCGGGAAGGGGAATTCAGGTAAAAAAATGGCCCCTTGTGCAGCTACGCAGCAAGGGGCCGGGTCGGTTCAGGACTATCTCCGTTCATCAATCATCCCATCTGTGGCTAAAATACGCGGCCAGGAAACCGGAAAATAAAATAATTCCCAGAACAGCCATAAAAATATTCATATTACCCAGCATAGTAAATGCTCCTTTATTTGTGAGTTTCCTCTCTTACCTTAAGTTCACCTCGCTTATGACTATAGTAGCAATTCAATCTTAAACAAAGGCTGAACTGTGTGATTATTTCGGCGGAAAAGTAAAATTTTGACGTGATTACGTCGGGAAAAATAAATAATAGTGACAAGGCACGGTTATCTGCGAACAAATAACCATGTTTTTATACCGGGGCACGCCGTTATGACCGTGTGTGACAGACACAGATTGTTGCACGTTTATAATGCAGAGTTGTCTCATTGTGGTTCAATGTTTCACGCGATTAATCCTTCTGGCGGCAAAAATTAATACTGCTTTTTGTGCCTAAAATTCTAATTCATTGATTTTATATGATGTTTTAATATCTGGCATCGTTTTTGCCTTATCACTTCTGAATACCCTTAATTTGCACCGTTTTGTCTGCCCGGCTGCACCGGAGCTTTCAACAAGACTAATTTCAGGAGTGAAACTATGCAGCGTCGTACATTTTTAAAAGCTTTTGCGCTTTCCGCCTCTGTTGTCGCAATGGGAATGAGTTTTAGTGTTCAGGCGGCCGATACTATTAAGGTTGGCATCATGCATTCGTTATCCGGCACCATGGCTATTTCCGAAACGCCGCTGAAAGATGTGGCGTTGATGACTATTAATGAAATCAATGCGCAGGGCGGTGTATTGGGCAAAAAGCTGGAACCGGTGGTGGTTGACCCGGCTTCGAACTGGCCGTTATTTGCTGAAAAAGCACGTCAGTTACTGAGTCAGGACAAGGTAGCGGCGGTTTTCGGCTGCTGGACATCGGTTTCGCGTAAATCGGTTTTACCGGTATTTGAAGAATTGAACGGTCTGCTGTTTTACCCGGTGCAATATGAAGGTGAGGAGATGTCGCCTAACGTCTTCTATACCGGCGCTGCGCCTAACCAGCAGGCGATCCCGGCGGTTGAGTATCTGATGAGTGAGGACGGCGGCAGCGCTAAGCGCTTCTACCTGCTGGGTACGGACTATGTCTATCCGCGTACGACTAACAAAATTTTACGCGCCTTTTTGCATTCGAAAGGCGTGGCCGATAAAGACATCGAAGAGGTGTATACCCCATTCGGACACAGCGATTACCAGACCATTGTTGCCAGTATTAAAAAATTCGCCGCAGGAGGAAAAACGGCGGTGGTATCGACCATCAACGGGGATTCTAACGTTCCATTCTATAAAGAGTTAGCGAACCAGGGCCTGAAAGCCACGGATGTTCCGGTGGTGGCATTCTCTGTGGGTGAGGAGGAGTTGCGCGGTATCGATACTAAACCGCTGGTGGGCAACCTGGCTGCGTGGAACTACTTTGAGTCTGTAGATAATGCGGCCAACAAGAAGTTCGTCGCGGATTACCGGGCGTATGCTAAAGCGCATAAGCTGCCGAATGCTGATTCGGTGGTGACCAACGACCCTATGGAAGCCACTTATGTTGGCCTGCATATGTGGGCGCAGGCAGTAGAAAAAGCCGGAACTACCGATGTGGATAAAGTCCGGGCGGCTATGGCAGGACAATCATTCGCGGCACCATCAGGATTTACCCTGACCATGGATGCGACCAACCATCACCTGCATAAACCCGTCATGATTGGCGAGATTGAAGGCAACGGCCAGTTTAACGTGGTGTGGCAAACCGAAGCGCCGGTTCGCGCCCAGCCGTGGAGTCCATATATCGCTGGTAATGATAAAAAATCTGAACAGCCCGTTAAAACCGCCAGCAACTGATCTTACGCCCTCCTGCGGGAGGGCAACGCTTTGGAGAATGCTCATGAAAGCCATGCGCTTTATTCGTGGTGTGTTGTTGCTGACGTGGCTTTTGCCGTGGATAGCGCAGGCCGCAGATGCCGATACCTTTACCGCCGCCAACCGGACTCAGCAGGCCGCCTTACTTGAACAATGGTCGGTAAAACCCGACGTTCAACGCTTGCCGGTGCTCAAAGCGCTGAGTGATGAGAACCTGCTGACAGATAACGCGAAAAACGCGTTTATCATGAACGGCTCGCACGTACAACCGCTAGGAATGGCGGCAGGTCCGAACGGCGAGCTAAAAAAAATCCGCCTGACTAACCGCCTGCGTAATCTGGTTGCCGGAACCTTGGCCGTCCACCAGCTCTTAAGTGACAGTGTCACGCAAAGGGGCGGGGCAGCGCGTACATTACAGCGTGAGGCCCAGCCGGGGATGCTGCCGTTTTTGCAGCAACGACTGGCCCAGGAGCCGGATGCTGACGTGAAATCCTTACTGGCTATTGCACTGGCAAACCTGCAACTGACCAGCACCTCGCCTGAGATCAGACGTCAGGCAATCGAACTGCTAGGGGCGTCGAACGATCCTGAAACCCAGGCGCGCCTGCAGCCATTCACCCATGCTGAACATGAACCTGATGCCCGCGTTCGTGCTGCCGCTGACGAAAGCCTGAATTCCATCGCGCATCGCATGAAGGTTGGCGATCTTCTTGGACAGGCATTTATGGGATTGTCGCTGGGCTCCATTTTGCTGCTGGCGGCATTGGGTCTGGCGATAACCTACGGCTTACTTGGCGTCATTAATATGGCGCATGGTGAGATGTTAATGCTCGGCGCTTACGGTACCTGGATGGTGCAACAGCTGATGGGCCAGTTTTTCCCGCAATGGTTGGCCTGGTATCCGGTTATTGCGCTTCCGGTCGCCTTTTTGCTTACCGCTGGGGTTGGAATGCTACTCGAGCGCGGAGTGATCCGCCATTTATACGGGCGTCCGCTCGAAACCCTGCTGGCAACGTGGGGGATCAGCCTGATGCTTATCCAGTTGGTGCGTATGTCCTTCGGCGCGCAAAACCTTGAAGTCGCTAATCCGGAATGGCTTTCCGGGGGCATTCAGGTTTATGCCAATCTGATTTTGCCGTGGAACCGAATTGTGGTGTTTGGCTTTGCCATTCTGGTGCTGTTCTTCACCTGGCTGTTGTTGAATAAAACCCGTCTCGGACTGCGCGTACGTGCGGTGACGCAAAATCGCAATATGGCGGCCTGCTGCGGCGTACCTACCGGACGTGTGGATATGCTGGCCTTTGGTCTTGGTTCAGGGATTGCCGGACTGGGGGGCGTAGCGCTCTCGCAGTTAGGCAACGTAGGACCGGAACTGGGGCAAAGCTACATTATCGATTCGTTTCTGGTGGTGGTGCTGGGCGGCGTGGGACAACTCGCGGGGAGTGTAGCCGCTGCGTTTGGGCTTGGGATTTTCAACAAAATTCTTGAGCCTCAGGTGGGAGCGGTTCTCGGTAAGATTATGATTCTGGTGCTGATTATTTTGTTTATTCAGAAACGTCCTCAGGGGCTGTTCGCGTTGAAAGGGAGGGTTATTGACTGATGACGATGCCAATGACATTAACGCTGGCGCGTAAAGCGCCGCGCGCGACACGCATCCTGGGGCTGGGTTTACTGCTGACGCTGATTATTCTGCCGTTTCTGGCGCTGTTACCTGCGGATCATCCGCTGGCCATATCGGTGTGGACATTGACTCTGGCCGGGAAAATTCTCTGCTATGCCATTGTGGCGGTGGCGCTGGATCTGGTGTGGGGCTATGCGGGAATGCTCTCGCTGGGCCACGGTATTTTCTTTGCGCTGGGGGGATATGCGATGGGAATGTATCTGATGCGCCAGGCTTCCGGCGAAGGATTACCGGCCTTTATGTCGTTTCTGTCGTGGACCGAGCTGCCCTGGTTTTGGTGGGGAACGCAACATTTTATCTGGGCGATGTTGCTGGTTGTGCTGGTGCCGGGCCTGCTGGCGCTGGTATTTGGCTGGTTTGCCTTCCGTTCAAAAATCAAAGGGGTCTATTTCTCCATCATGACTCAGGCCCTGACTTTCGCCGGGATGTTGCTGTTTTTCCGCAACGAAACCGGCTTTGGGGGAAATAACGGTTTTACCGGTTTTACCACCATTCTGGGATTTCCGGTGACCGCGACCTCAACCCGTATCGCGCTGTTTCTGGCGACGGTCATGCTGCTGGTGCTGGCAATATGGCTGGGACTGGCGCTGGCCCGCAGTAAGTTTGGTCGAATTCTCACCGCCGTGCGCGACGCCGAGAACCGACTGATGTTCTGTGGTTACGATCCGAAAGGTTTCAAGCTGCTGGTGTGGACGCTTTCCGCCGTGCTGTGCGGCCTGGCGGGGGCGTTGTATGTTCCGCAGGTTGGAATCATTAACCCCAGCGAAATGTCGCCGACCAACTCGATAGAAGCGGCGATTTGGGTTGCCCTCGGCGGGCGTGGAACCCTGATTGGCCCGGTATTTGGCGCCGTACTGGTGAACGGCGCTAAAAGCCTGTTTACCGTCATTATGCCGGAATACTGGCAACTGTTTCTTGGCCTGATCTTTATTGGCGTTACGCTGTTTTTACCTCGTGGTGTGATGGGTCTGTTTCGCAAGGGAGACAAATAATGCAGCCAGATGAAGGGCTTTTTACTCGCCAGATGCCAGGCGATCGGTTTCGCAACCAAACGGACCCGGTGCTCCAGTTGGAAAAAATTAACGTTAACTTCGATGGCTTCCAGGCGTTAACGGATCTCACGCTCAATATTGGCGTTGGGGAGCTGCGTTGCATCATTGGTCCCAACGGTGCCGGAAAAACGACGCTAATGGATGTTATTACCGGCAAAACCAGGCCGCAAAGTGGTCGGGCGATATACGATCAGTCGACCGATTTAACAACGCTGGACCCCATCGCCATTGCACGTCAGGGTATTGGGCGGAAGTTTCAGAAACCCACGGTATTTGAAGCGTTAACGGTGGAGGAGAATCTGGAGCTGGCGCTGAAAAGTGATAAATCTGTCTGGGGCTCTTTACGGGCGCGCCTCACCGTCGAACAACGGGATCGTATAGATGAAATACTGGCGCTGTTGCGGCTGGGCAACGAGCGGGCCCGCCGCGCCGGGCTGCTTTCTCACGGGCAAAAACAGTTTCTCGAAATTGGCATGCTGTTAGTACAGGAGCCGCATTTACTGCTGCTGGATGAACCCGCGGCGGGCATGACGGATGCGGAGACGGAATACACTGCGGAACTGTTTCGTAAGCTTGCCGGGAAGCACTCGCTGATGGTTGTTGAGCACGATATGGGATTTGTCGAAACCATTGCCGATCGCGTCACGGTCTTACATCAGGGACGCGTTCTGGCTCAGGGAAGTCTGCGCGAAGTGCAGGCCAACGAGCAGGTTATTGAAGTTTATCTCGGGCGTTAAGGAGCACAGATGTTGCAGGTGAAAGAACTGAATCAATATTATGGTGGCAGCCATATTCTGCGAAGTGTGAACTTTGAGGCGCGTATCGGCGAGGTGACATGTCTGCTGGGGCGTAACGGCGTGGGGAAAACGACGCTTCTGAAGTGCCTGATGGGGCTTATTCCTGCCCGCAGTGGGAGTGTGTTCTGGCAGGAGAAAAATGTCACTCACTGGAAGCCGCATCAGCGGGTCAGGGCCGGTGTGGCGTATGTACCACAGGGTCGCGATATTTTCCCGCGTCTGACGGTAGAAGAGAACCTGCTGCTCGGCCTTTCCCGTTTTTCAGCACAGGAGGCCAGACGTGTGCCGGATGATATCTATGCGCTCTTTCCGGTTCTACAGGAGATGAAACATCGGCGGGGTGGAGATTTGTCCGGCGGGCAACAGCAGCAACTGGCGATTGGGCGAGCGCTGGCCAGTCGCCCGCAGTTGTTAATCCTCGATGAGCCCACGGAGGGGATCCAGCCGTCAGTGATTAAAGAAATTGGGCAGGTGATTTCTCAACTGGCGCACCGGGGTGACATGGCCATTTTGCTGGTGGAGCAGTTCTATGATTTTGCGCAGCAACTGGCCGACAAATACTTACTCATGTCGCGAGGCAGCATTATTCAAAGCGGTGACGGTAAAAATATGGAGTCCGATGGCGTTCGAGGGCTGGTCGCCATTTGAGATTCGCGACAGAGCGGCTTTGGCTCTGTCGCGATCATCATTAGCAGGCCGCCGTCTGGCCCCAGGGTTTGGCGCGCATGCCTTTTATCATTAGCGCCCAGGCAAGAACGATCGCCACCATCAGCGCCACAAACAGCGACCACGGCGGCAATGTGGTTAAAATGACGCCGCTGACTAATGGGTTTACCGCTGCGCCCAACCAGCCTAACGACTGGGCGGAAAAATAGCTGGCTTTCATTCCTGCAGGCGCGATGTTGTCGATGAGCATGTATTCACCCGGCGCGTAAATGACCTCGCCGATAGTGAAAAAGGCCGCAGAAATGCCCCATAACACCAGGTTGTTGCCGGAGAAGGTGAAGCCAACCAGACCGACCACAAAGAACAGCGTGCCTACAGTCATTAGCGGGCGGATATTGGTGGCGGTGAGCCTGCGCCCGAGGGCATATTGCAGTGATACCACAATGGCGGCGTTAACAGGCAGGACGACTGCTACCACTTTCTCGGCAAAATCGCCGTCTGCAACCACCATAACGTATTGCGAAATACAGGATGCAAAGGCACCACCAACGAATGACGCCAAAAATGCTGACAGCGTAAACCAGAATAATGCTCTGTCGCGCAGCAGTACCGAGGGGGACCAAACTGCGGCGTTCAAACCTTCTAATGCTGCTGGTGAACGCTTTACCCAGGTCTGGATAAACACCAGAGGGAGTGCTGAACATGCAGCAGCGAGCCAGAACGGCAGGTTAATGCTTTGCATCACCAGTAGCGTACCCAGCGGTGGGCCTACGGTCCAGCCGATGTTCAGCACGGTATAGTTA
>NZ_JAHLRC010000148.1:0-7408 GCF_018919545.1 Citrobacter sp. S46_ASV_140 | reverse complement strand
ATCTTATCACCAGGCTGGATCCGACGTTTAACCGCCAGATAAACCTTAACAATCTTCAGCACGCCCGGTGCCAGATCGTCGCCCTGAGTGATTTTACGGCGTTTCGCTTCGAGTTTTTTCTCGAACTCGTGTTTCAGTTCGTCGTACTGCTCAGCCAGTTGTTCCAGCTGATTTTGTTTCTCTTCGTCGGTCAGGCCGAGTTCTAACCAGCGATCGCGCGGCAGTTTGTCGAGCTTCTCAGCTTCAACACCACCGGAAACCAGCACAGCGTAGATACGGCTGAACAGGCCAGCTTCGAGGATTTGCAGTTCTTCAGACAGGTCTTTTTTCGCCTGCTTCAGCTGCATCTCTTCGATTTCCAGCGCACGTTTGTCTTTTTCTACGCCATCGCGAGTAAAGACCTGAACGTCGATAATCGTACCGGAAACACCGTTTGGCACGCGCAGAGAAGAGTCTTTAACGTCAGACGCTTTCTCACCGAAGATAGCACGCAGCAGCTTCTCTTCTGGCGTCAGCTGGGTTTCACCTTTCGGCGTTACCTTACCAACCAGAATATCGCCACCGGTTACTTCCGCGCCGATATAAACGATACCGGATTCATCCAGTTTGGAGAGCGCAGCTTCACCCACGTTCGGGATGTCAGCGGTGATCTCTTCCGGCCCCAGCTTGGTGTCACGGGACACACATGCCAGTTCCTGAATGTGGATGGTGGTGAAACGGTCTTCCTGGACAACACGCTCAGATACGAGGATGGAGTCTTCGAAGTTGTAACCATTCCATGGCATGAATGCCACGCGCATGTTCTGACCGAGCGCCAGTTCACCGAGGTCGGTGGACGGACCGTCTGCCAGCACATCACCACGTTCAACCGGTTCGCCCAGAGATACGCAAGGCATCTGGTTGATACAGGTATTCTGGTTAGAACGGGTGTATTTGGTCAGGTTATAAATGTCGATACCTGCTTCGCCCGGGTACATCTCGTCTTCGTTAACTTTGATAACGATACGGGAAGCATCCACGTACTGGACGGTACCGCCACGTTTAGCAACTGCGGTAACACCGGAGTCGACGGCAACAGCACGTTCCATACCGGTACCAACCAGCGGCTTATCAGCACGCAGAGTCGGAACCGCCTGACGTTGCATGTTCGCACCCATCAATGCACGGTTGGCGTCATCGTGTTCCAGGAACGGGATCAGGGACGCACCGACGGATACCACCTGCTGGGTGGATACGTCCATGTAGTCAACCTGGTCACGGCTAAACAAGCTGGATTCGCCTTTGCTACGGCAGGTAACCAGATCTTCTACAAAGTGGCCTTCGTCATCCAGGTTGGAGTTCGCCTGAGCGATAACGTAGTTGCCTTCTTCGATAGCAGACAGGTAATGAATTTCGTCAGTTACAACACCGTCGGTCACTTTACGGTACGGAGTCTCGAGGAAGCCGTATTCGTTAGTCTGTGCGTATACAGACAAGGAGTTGATCAGACCGATGTTCGGACCTTCAGGCGTTTCGATTGGACATACGCGACCGTAGTGAGTCGGGTGTACGTCTCGAACTTCGAAGCCTGCGCGTTCACGGGTCAAACCGCCTGGGCCGAGTGCAGAGATACGACGTTTGTGCGTAATCTCAGACAGCGGGTTGTTCTGGTCCATAAACTGAGACAGCTGGCTGGAACCAAAGAACTCTTTCACTGCTGCAGAAATCGGCTTAGCGTTGATCATATCCTGAGGCATCAGGGTATCCAGATCGCCCAGAGACAGACGCTCTTTCACCGCACGCTCAACACGTACCAGGCCAACGCGGAACTGGTTTTCCGCCATTTCGCCAACGGAACGGATACGACGGTTACCGAGGTGGTCGATATCATCGACTTCGCCTTTACCGTTACGGATATCGATGAGCTTCTTCATCACTTCGATGATGTCATCTTTGCTCAGGATACCGGAACCTTCGATTTCGTCGCGCAGCAGAGAACGGTTGAACTTCATACGACCAACCGCAGACAGGTCATAGCGGTCTTCGGAGAAGAACAGGTTCTCGAACAGGCTTTCAGCAGCTTCACGCGTCGGCGGCTCACCAGGGCGCATCATGCGGTAGATTTCTACCAGCGCGCTCAGACGATCGTTGGTTGGGTCGACGCGTACAGTTTCAGAAATGTACGGACCGTGGTCCAGATCGTTGGTGAACAGCGTTTCGATACGCTTGTGGCCAGACTGGCTCAGCTTAGCCAGCAGATCCAGACTCAGCTCCATGTTAGCTGCGCAGATCAGCTCGCCAGTAGATTCGTCAACGTAGTCTTTAGCCGCAACTTTACCAGCAATGTATTCAACCGGAACTTCGATATGTTTGATATCGTCTTTTTCCAGTTGGCGAATGTGGCGCGCAGTGATACGACGGCCTTTTTCGACGTAGACTTTGCCGTTAGCTTCGATGTCAAAGGAGGCGGTTTCACCACGCAGGCGTTCCGGCACCAGTTCCATCTGCAGCTTGTTGTCACGAATTTCGAAAACAACTTTCTCAAAGAACAGGTCAAGGATCTGCTCAGTGGTGTAGTTCAGTGCACGCAGAATAATGGTCGCAGGCAGTTTACGGCGACGGTCAATACGTACGAACAGGTTGTCCTTCGGATCGAATTCGAAGTCCAGCCAGGAACCACGGTAAGGGATGATTCGCGCGTTATACAGCACTTTACCCGAAGAGTGGGTTTTACCTTTGTCGGAGTCAAAGAAGACGCCAGGACTACGGTGCAGCTGAGAAACGATAACACGCTCAGTACCGTTGATAACAAAGGTACCGTTGTCTGTCATGAGCGGAATTTCGCCCATGTAGACTTCTTGTTCTTTAATGTCTTTTACGGTGCCTTCCGGCGCTTCGCGCTCGTAGATCACCAGGCGCAGTTTTACGCGCAGCGGTGCGGAATAGGTCACGCCACGGATCTGACATTCCTGAACGTCAAACACCGGTTCGCCAAGGCGGTAGCTGACGTATTGCAGCTCGGAATTACCGCTGTAGCTCTGAATCGGGAAAACGGAACGGAAAGCTGCTTCCAGACCATACTGCCCTTCAGGATCTTGCTCGATGAACTTCTGAAACGAGTCAAGCTGGATAGAAAGGAGATAAGGTATGTCCAACACTTGCGGACGTTTACCAAAATCCTTACGAATACGTTTTTTCTCGGTATAGGAGTAAACCATTAGGGTTCCTCAGCTCGCTGACAAGTCGACCCATCTGTCCGACGAAGGGACAGTTTGTGCAACACTATTTTGTTGACCGGAAAATCGAATACTTTCCGCAATGCCTGTTGCTATCACGCTTAAACCATTTCATTGCGATTTACACAGAACTGACGTTCTGTCGCAGTATATTAAGACGTCGATAGAAACAAGCATTGAAAGGCACAGCAGTAGTCAAACAGTGTGAAATGCTACTGGCGCCTTACAGCGCAAAAAGGCTGGTGACTAAAAAGTCACCAGCCATCAGCCTAATTTCTTAGGCTGCAACCAGAAAAGTTGGCTTATTTAACTTCAACTTCAGCGCCAGCTTCTTCCAGAGATTTTTTCAGTGCTTCTGCGTCGTCTTTGCTCACGCCTTCTTTCAGCGCAGCCGGTGCAGATTCTACCAGGTCTTTAGCTTCTTTCAGACCCAGGCCAGTTGCGCCACGTACTGCTTTGATAACAGCAACTTTGTTAGCGCCAGCAGCTTTCAGAATTACGTCGAATTCAGTTTTTTCTTCAGCAGCTTCAGCCGGGCCAGCAGCTACAGCTACAGCAGCAGCAGCAGAAACACCGAATTTTTCTTCCATTGCAGAAATCAGTTCTACAACGTCCATTACGGACATAGCGGATACTGCTTCAATGATTTGATCTTTAGTGATAGACATTTAAATTGTTCCTGAAAATCAGAATAAGTTTATACGTAAGCAGATGCTTTACAAAGATAACTGCGATTAAGCAGCTTCTTTCGCATCGCGTACAGCAGCCAGAGTACGAACCAGTTTGCCAGCCGAAGCTTCTTTCATGGTTGCCATCAGGCGTGCAATTGCTTCTTCGTAGGTCGGCAGAGTTGCCAGGCGATCGATATTCGATGCCGTAATCAACTCACCTTCAAAGGCTGCGGCTTTGACCTCAAATTTTGCATTCGCTTTCGCGAACTCTTTGAACAGACGAGCAGCAGCGCCCGGGTGTTCCATAGAGTATGCAATCAGGGTCGGACCAACAAACGTGTCTTTCAGGCACTCGAACTGAGTACCTTCAACGACGCGGCGCAGCAGGGTGTTACGAACAACACGCATGTATACGCCAGCTTCACGACCTGCTTTACGCAGTTCAGTCATTTTATCTACAGTTACGCCACGGGAATCCGCAACTACTGCAGACAGCGCGCCTTTGGCTACTTCGCTGACTTCAGCAACAATCGCTTGTTTGTCTTGAAGATTTAAAGCCATTAGCTTTGCTCCTGGATGTTTGCCGGAACTCATGTCCCGGAACTCACTTCACTCCCCCCAACGGAGAGAGCGTCTAAATACGGTGAGCAGAAACAAGCCAGAGTATCAGAAATAATCTTAGCGTTCTGTCACCGTCTACGCAGGGCATTAAGTTTCTTACGAAACACCTGCGGTCTTCGACGGAGGCCTGGATTAGGCCAGGCTCCAACGAACAAATCTTTTCTATCTGTCGCTATTCAATCTGTAGTGGCGTTGACCGCCTTGCCACAGCCTGAATATCTCAGATATACGTCTGCAATTAGCAGAATACGTGGGGGTAAGATTGTAGACAAAATCACCGCCCACGTAAAGGCGAATATTAGTTCGCCACAGTCGCAGTCAGACCGGACTGATCAACGGCAACGCCAGCACCCATGGTGGTGGAGATGCTAACTTTCTTGATGTACACGCCTTTTGCCTGAGTCGGTTTTGCTTTTTTCAGCGCAACCAGCAGAGCTTCCAGGTTTTCTTTCAGTTTGTCAGCGTCAAAATCCACTTTACCGATGGTGGTGTGGATGATGCCGTTTTTGTCGTTACGGTAACGAACCTGACCAGCTTTAGCATTCTTAACAGCTTCAGCAACGTTAGGTGTTACAGTACCAACTTTCGGGTTTGGCATCAGGCCGCGCGGACCCAGAACCTGACCCAGTTGGCCAACAACGCGCATTGCATCCGGGGAAGCAATAACAACGTCAAAGTTCATTTCGCCTTTCTTGATCTGTTCAGCCAGATCTTCCATACCTACCAGCTCAGCGCCTGCAGCTTTAGCAGCTTCAGCGTTTGCACCCTGGGTAAATACGGCTACGCGAACGGAACGGCCAGTACCGTGCGGCAGTACAGTTGCACCACGTACGTTCTGGTCAGATTTACGAGCATCGATGCCGAGGTTAACAGCAACGTCCACGCTTTCTACGAATTTAGCAGTGGCCAGCTCTTTCAGCAGAGCGATAGCTTCGTTGATGTCATACTGCTTAGTAGCATCAACTTTGTCACGGATCACGGACATGCGCTTGGTCAGTTTAGCCATTTCTTAGTCCTCCACTACCAGGCCCATGGAACGTGCAGTACCTTCAATGGAGCGAGTCATCGCTTCAATGTCGGAACCAGTCATGTCGGCAGCTTTGGTCTGCGCGATTTCCTGCAGCTGAGCGCGGGAAATTTTACCCACTTTGTCTTTGTTCGGCTTGCCGGAACCAGACTTGATACCAGCCGCTTTCTTCAGCAGAACTGCTGCCGGAGGCGTTTTGGTAACGAAAGTGAAAGAACGGTCAGCGTAAACGGTGATAACAACCGGGATTGGCAGACCTTTTTCCATGGAATCAGTTTTAGCGTTGAACGCTTTGCAGAATTCCATGATGTTCACGCCTTGTTGACCCAGTGCAGGACCTACCGGCGGACTCGGGTTAGCCATACCAGCTGCAACCTGCAGCTTGACATAGGCTTGGACTTTCTTAGCCATTCTAAATTCCTCTAGTTGGGTTATAACGCCTCAAGGAGGCTCCCCGTGATTAAATTCGTTTTACGGATAGGATCCATAAAAACAAAAGGCGCGAAATTGTATTCCAATCTCGCGCCTTGTGCAACGATTAAATCGTCGCTTTTTTGATCGGGGTGTTAGGCTTTTTCAACCTGAGCGAAGTCCAGTTCAACCGGAGTCGCACGACCGAAGATAGATACGGAAACTTTCAGACGAGACTTCTCGTAGTCCACTTCTTCAACCACGCCGTTAAAGTCAGCGAACGGACCGTCGCTAACGCGAACCATTTCACCTGGCTCAAACATCGTTTTCGGACGCGGCTTGTCGCCAACCTGCTGCAGACGGTTCATGATCGCATCAACTTCTTTGTCGCTGATCGGCGCCGGACGGTCAGATGTACCGCCGATAAAGCCCATCACACGCGGCACGCTGCGCACCAGGTGCCAGCTTGCGTCATTCATCACCATCTGGACCAATACATAGCCCGGGAAGAATTTACGTTCGCTCTTGCGACGCTGGCCGCCACGGATTTCGACCACTTCTTCGGTCGGCACCATGACTTCGCCAAACAACTCTTCCATATTTTGTAACTTGATATATTCGCGCAGCGATGTAGCTACGCGGCCTTCAAAACCGGAAAACGCCTGAACGACGTACCAGCGCTTTTTAGGGGCTTCAGACATCTTAGAACCTCAGGCCAGTGATAAAGGATACCAGGCGAACCAGAATACCATCCAGTCCCCACAGGATCAGTGACATTACTGCGGTAACCGCAGCCACAATTAATGTGGTGTGCAATGTTTCCTGGCGAGTTGGCCAAATGACCTTACGGACTTCGGTTCTCGCTTCACGGGCAAAAGCAACGGTCGCTTTACCTTTTGTTGTCAACAGCGCGACACCACCCGCTGCGGCAATCAGAATCACTACGGCCAGCGCACGCAGCGGCAGCATCATGTCACGATAGAGGTAGTTGCCAACGATAGCTACAAGCAGCAATACAGCGACAACAACCCACTTCATCGCTTCCAGGCCGCGCCCGCTTCCTTGAGCTTCGGTATTCGCACTCATAAACCAACCTGTCAGAAGTATTCTACAAACATTTTCACCCCGCGTAAGCGAGGCGATCCAAACCGAAATGCTCTGGTGCGTTTCGGACTAAACGCCCTCTTCAGAGCCTGTCTCAGCAATGATTATGACAAATAAAATCACTGATGAGCCAGGTTCTGGTGTGAAAGCGTGCAAAAAGGGCATCAAATGATGCCCTTTTATTGCGCATTGCGTCAAATGTTATTCGGCAATTAGCTCATTACTTTGGCAACAACGCCCGCACCAACAGTACGGCCGCCTTCACGGATTGCGAAACGCAGACCGTCGTCCATCGCGATTGGGTGGATCAGGGTAACAACCATTTTGATGTTGTCGCCCGGCATTACCATCTCAACGCC
>NZ_JAHLRC010000147.1:0-7426 GCF_018919545.1 Citrobacter sp. S46_ASV_140 | reverse complement strand
ATAAAAAGCCAATTATAAATGCGGTAGTCGCGGCTACGGCGACGCAAGTTATTGGATTGGACTCTATCTGACTCTTGATGTTATCTGTACTGGTTCGCACTGCATCACTTGCTCTGGATGCGTATTTTCTTGCAGTATCATTAAATTTATGGTCAGGTGACTCCAGAGCCTCACCGTAACTTTCCTCTAGTTCACCATGAATAATATGGTTTTTATCTTTTTTTGTACCAAACATAAACTAAATCTCCAATAATTAATTATCTATAAAGTATAGCAGTTAGAATAAATATACATGGAAATCGCTGGTAATGATTTAACATATATTAAAATGTTCTAATGAACTCCATATGATATAGATTCAAGGACTATATGGAATGCTGTGTGATATCTAACCTAGAATCAAAGTGAATCGATGCCTAAAATTATTGGATAAATAGTTATGACTGTTTTTTTGCGTAGTACTGTAACAGGAAAAATCGTGACACAAGATGAATGGTTACATTCGTTAAATGAGTGGGAAGATGAAGGCGGTTCATATTATCATGCTGATAAGTTTGTAAATAGACCCGTTTTAGTTCCATGCGTTTTTTGAGATCTCGGCAAATAATGGTGCTGTCGGTATTCCTCCGGTGTCATATTGTTCAGTGATTCATGCGTACGTTCACAGTTATATTCTGACACCATTTCTCCGTGATTTCCCGCACTTCATTCAGCATTCTGAAAAGATAAAAATCGAGTATTTCTGTACGGTATGTCCGGTTAAATCGCTCAATAAAAGCGTTCTGTGTCGGCTTACCCGGCTGGATAAATTCCAGTTTTACTGCATATTTCTCTGCCCATTCAGCCAGAGCCAGTGAGATAAATTCCGGATCATTATCAATGCGTAGCATGACAGGATAGCCGCGATTTGCGGCGATCCTGTCGAGTACACGGACCATCCGCAGAGCTGGCAGATTCAGATCGATTTCAATCGACAATGCCTCACGGTTAAAGTCATCAACAACATTGAACGTGCGAAAACGACGGCCACAGACCAGGGCATCATGCATAAAATCGACAGACCAGCTCTGATTCAGCGCTTCCGGCGTGGCCAGTGGCGAGGGATTACGCACCGGCAACCGCTGTTTGCCCTTACGACGAAAGTTCAGCTTCAGCAGACAGTAAATACGGTGGATCCTTTTGTGATTCCACGGGTGTCCCTGCGCCTCAGAACCTGAAAAAGTTTCGGAAAACCGTATCGTGGGTATCGCTCAGCCACTGCCTGCAACGCGACAATAACGGGTTCGTCACGCGTGGTATCCGGACGGTGATGGTAAACCGTTCTGCTCAGGTTCAGACTCCGGCAGGCCTGACGGATACTGAGTCCAAATGTCGTTATCAGATGAGTGACCAGCTCACGCTTAAAGGCTGGTTTTAAAGCTTTTTTTCGATAACGTCTTTCAGCGCCCGGCTCTCAAGGCTCAGGTCGGCAAACATCTGTTTGAGACGTCGGTTCTCGTCCTCAAGATCCTTGATCTTTTTAATATCAGAAGCCTCCATGCCGCCGTATCTGGACTTCCAGTTGTAGTAGGTGGCTTCAGAGATACCAGCCTCCCGGCAGACATCTTTAACAGTTCGTCCGGCTTCAACCGACTTAATCACTGCGATGATCTGATGCTCAGTAAAACGGGCTTTACGCATAGCGATCTCCTTCGTTGGCAGATTGATTATGCCGGATGATCTCTAAATGTGAATGGCACGATTATGCGGGATGTTTACATAATGCCTGTGTGATTAAAAATACGCTTCGTTGAACAAAAAAGCCCGCAGCGCGGGCTTTTGAGTTTGTGGAGATTAGAACTGGTACACAATACCCATGGCAAACTGATCGTCAACTGCGTTGCCAGTAATTGCGCCGTCTTCTTTATCCAGCAGGTTAAATTTATACGCTGTGTAGACGTTCATATTTTTATTGAAGTAGTACCAGGTGCCGAGCTCGACGTAATTCACGCGGTCAGCGTTAATACCGTCGTGTCCATTTCTGGCTCCCAGGTCTTTACCCTGCGAGTAAACGTAACCCAGGGATGGACGCAGACCAAAGTCGAACTGATATTGAACGACTGCTTCAACGTTTTGCGTTTTGTTTGCAAAACCCTGATCGGTTCCGGTTCGGGTCATATTACGCGTTTCGCCATACATCGCTGCCGCATAAACGCTGTTGGCGTCATATTTTGCTGCCAGGGACCAGACTTCAGCGTTGCTGCCATAGCCATCAATGGATTGTTTGTCCGTACGGTCGGATTTACCATATACCGCGACGAAACCAAAGCCATCTACGTTATAGTCCACCGACATGCTGTAGCCGTCGCCATTTGCTTTAGCGTAATCGTCATCGTGATTCTTGCCCTGGTACTGCAGCGCGAAATTAAGACCCTCAACCATGCCGAAGAAGTCTGTGTTGCGGTAGGTCGCCACGCCGTTGGTACGACCGGTCATGAAATTATCCGTCGCAGACCAGGAATCGCCACCCCATTCAACCAGCATATCGGTGTAGGCTGCCGCATCGTAGGCTACGCCATAGTTACGACCATAATCAAATGAGCCGTAATCCGCATATTTCAGGCCCGCGAAGGCCAGACGGGTTTTTTGCTCCTGAACTCCTTCCGCATTGCTGGCGTCGAGGTTGTGTTCAAACTGACCAAAACCTGTCAACTCGTTGCTGATCTGGGTTTCACCTTTCACCCCAAAACGGGCGTAAGAGGTGTCAGCATTTTCACTGTTACTGCTATCCGTATTCGACCAGATGCGTTCGCCTACCATCTTGCCGTAAAAATCAATTTTATTGCCGTTCTTATTATAAATTTCAGCCGCATTTGCTGCGCTTGCAGCTAATAAGGCAGGGAGAAGCAGTGCCAGTACTTTTCTTTTCATTATGTATTCCCTTTATATAATAATTAAAATGAATATGTAGCGCTATCTGAAAGACTACATTTGAATACTATCTATGAAGTTCATTTAATTTTAAATATAACATGTAACAAATGTATTTAAGATATTTCAAGATGTTTCATTGTTGCTTTTATATAATTAAAATTGCATGTCATTTGAATTAATATAATTCATATAAATGTATTTTTTATCATATAGTTATGATTTCTTTTGTTCTATCTTGTTGAATGTATATTATTGATATTTGTTATTTATTTTGCATGCGAGATTATAATTGAACTGCTTGTTTTGAATAATGGATTTATATATCCATTATAGTGATGCTTGTTAAGTGAATAATATGTATTGATGATAAAAAAGCGTCGACGGTAGTCTGACATAAGAATTGTTGCTAAGGTGGTTTTCTTTCTGCGAAGAGCGAGAGTATGGAACTACAGTACTGGCAGTCGAAATTTGAAGCCTGGTTACGTGACAATCATTCCGGGCACGACGCTGCCCATGACATCTTTCATTTTCGTCGCGTCTGGATGACATCACAAAAGTTGAGCATGGATGTGACCGTAGACTGGCTGGTGGTGCTGACGGCGTGCTACTTCCACGATCTCGTCAGTTTGCCGAAGAACCATCCCGATCGTCATCGTTCGTCGGTACTGGCAGCCCAGGAAACGCGTCGCGTTTTGATGCGCGATTTCCCTGATTTTCCACAACAACGATTACCTGCCGTGTGCCATGCTATTGAGGCGCACAGTTTCAGCGCCAAAATCGTACCAGAAACCCTTGAAGCCAAAATCGTGCAGGATGCTGACCGGCTTGAGGCGTTGGGCGCAATTGGTTTAGCACGGGTATTTGCCGTGTCCGGCGCGTTAGGCGTGGCGCTGTTTGATGCGGAAGATCCGTTTGCCCGACAGCGTAGCCTTGATGATAAACAGTACGCACTCGATCACTTCCAGACCAAATTGTTGACGCTGCCGCTGACGATGCAAACTGAACACGGTCGGCATTTGGCGCAACATAATGCTGACTTCTTACTGACGTACATGGCGAAGCTGAGTGCGGAGTTAAAAGGAGAATATGAAATGCTGGATCTTGACGCGATTCAACCCTTTAAGCTGCGTTAGTCGCCAGTATAGCCGCAACGTCAACCGCGCTAATTTATGTTAACCTGTCAGCTATCCATTTCGGCCGGTTAAATGTATGCAGGATAATTTTTCAGTAGCAGGTTCCATGAACCCGATGACAGATGATAACGATGCCGCCGCACAGGTGATTTTGGCTAAGTTGCTTGAAATATATGACGTGAAAACGCTGGTTGCTCATCTGAATGGTGTTGGCGAGAACCGCTGGAGTCCGGCCATCTTCAAGCGAGTGGTTGCCAATGAAACGTGGCATCGCCTCAGCGACGCTGAGTTGGCTCATCTGAACGACTTGCTGCCGAGGCCGCCTGCGCATCATCCACATTATGCTTTTCGCTTTATCGATCTTTTTGCCGGTATTGGCGGCATTCGTCGCGGCTTTGAGGCGATTGGCGGACAGTGCGTGTTTACCAGTGAGTGGAACAAGCATGCAGTGCGCACCTACAAAGCGAATTACTACTGCGATCCTCACCAGCACCATTTTAATGAAGATATTCGCGATATCACCCTCAGTCATCATGATGGGGTGAGTGACCCGCAGGCGGCGGAACATATCCGCCAGCATGTTCCGCAGCATGACGTGCTGCTGGCGGGATTTCCTTGTCAGCCATTCTCTCTGGCCGGTGTATCAAAGAAAAACGCGTTAGGGCGGGCTCATGGCTTCGCCTGCGATACGCAAGGCACACTTTTTTTTGACGTGGTGCGCATCATTGATGCACGTCGGCCGGCAATATTTGTGCTCGAAAATGTCAAAAACCTGAAGAGTCACGATCAGGGGAAAACGTTCCGCATCATTATGCAAACGCTGGATGAGCTGGGTTATGACGTGGCTGATGCACACGATAACGGGCCGGACGATCCGAAAATTATCGATGGGCAACATTTTTTGCCCCAGCATCGCGAACGTATTGTGCTCGTCGGCTTTCGCCGCGATCTGAATCTGAAATCAGACTTCACGCTGCGCGATATTGTCTCCCGCTATCCTCAGCGGCGTACGACGCTGGCGGAGCTACTAGAGCCGACCGTCGACGCAAAATATGTGCTCACGCCGGTGCTGTGGAAATATCTGTATCGTTATGCGAAAAAGCATCAGGCACGGGGCAATGGATTTGGCTATGGCATGGTGTATCCCGGCAATCCCGATTGCGTAACGCGCACATTATCGGCGCGTTACTATAAAGATGGGGCCGAGATCTTGATCGACCGCGGCTGGGATATGGCGCTGGGTGAAAAGGATTTTGATGATCCGCACAATCAGCGATACCGTCCGCGCAGGCTGACGCCCAGAGAGTGCGCGCGCCTGATGGGATTTGAATCACCTCAGGGCTATCAGTTCAGGATCCCGGTGTCGGACACACAGGCTTATCGTCAGTTTGGTAATTCGGTGGTCGTCCCGGCATTTGCGGCGGTAGCCAGACTGCTGGAGCCAAAAATCAAACAGGCGGTTGCTATTCGCGAGAAAGAGAAACTGCATGGCAGACGTTCACGATAAAGCGACGCGCAGTAAAAATATGCGGGCGATAGCAACCCGCGATACCGCAATTGAAAAACGCCTTGCCAGCGTACTGACAGAGCAGGGGGTAACGTTTCGCGTGCAGGATGCGACGTTACCCGGTCGTCCCGATTTCGTGGTGGATGATTATCGTTGTGTGATTTTTACCCACGGCTGTTTCTGGCATCATCACAACTGCTATCTATTCAAAGCCCCCACCACACGAACAGCGTTCTGGCTGGAAAAAATAGACAAAAATGTTCAGCGTGACGCGCGGGATTGTGAAAAATTGCAGGCTTTGGGCTGGCGCGTACTGATTGTCTGGGAGTGCGCCCTGCGTGGGCGCGAAAAGCTGGGGGATGACGCGTTGTCCGAACGCGTCATCGAGTGGATCTGCGGCGGTGGCGCAAGTGCGCAGATCGACACCCTCGGTATCCATTTACTGTAACGTCTTTTCCGACGGGGTCGCAACGGCGTCCGCTTTAACGGGAAATAGGTATTTACCGAGTGTGACCAGTACCACCGCAAATACAATCACGCCAAGCGCCAGCCATTCGATGGGCGCCAGACTTTCACCTCCCAGGCAGGTACCTAACAGTACAGCGACAACCGGATTAACGTAGGCATAGCTGGTGGCTAATGCCGGGCTGACGTTGCGGATCAAGTACATATACGCGTTGATGGCAATAATAGAACCAAACACGGCCAGATAGGCGACCGCCATAAAGCCTGAAAACGTCGGCATAGTGGTCAACGTTTCCCCGGAAATCAGCGAGGCGCACATCAGCACAATACCGGCGGCTAACATTTCAATGGCTCCGGCCATCATGCCAACGGGTAACGTTATGCGCGAGCCGTACACTGAGCCAAACGCCCAGCTTATCGAACCTATCAGGATTAAAATTGCTCCCCATGGATTACCACTCAAATTACCACCGCTGTTCAGCATGATGATCCCCGCGAGTCCAATTGCGATCCCCATCCATTCAAGTTTGCGCGTTTTGATGCCAAAAAAGTGGCTAAAACACAGCGTAAACAGCGGGACGGTGGCGACCACCACGGCGGCAATACCGGAAGGCACGTTTTGATGTTCTGCGACGGTGACCAGTCCGTTACCGACAGCCAGCAGCAGGATACCAATTAACGCGGCGTTCAGGAGCACGCGCAGAGGCGGCAGCTTATGTCCGCGGATAAGTAAGAATGCTGTTAATAAAATCCCCGCAGAGAGAAAACGAACGCCAGCCATCATCAACGGCGGCCAGCTTTCAACGCCAATGCGAATAACGAAGTACGTGGAACCCCAAATGATGTACAGCGCGAAAAGCGCACTGAAAAGCGGTAGCAATTGCCTGAAACGCATAATCCCTCACGGTGGAAATAAAAAGGTGCAACATAGTAAACGTCAAAACTATCTTGCTGGCGAGATTTATAATTACGTGCCGATGTTAAAAATTTGTTGACCAGAAAGGTCAGTTTCAGCATTGCGTGTTTTACTTCATACTTATGACTGCAAAAAAATAATATTGAGGGTAAAAATTTTGGCAGGAAGTAGCTTATTGACCTTACTCGATGATATCGCCACTTTGCTGGATGATATCTCTGTCATGGGAAAACTGGCCGCGAAAAAAACCGCGGGTGTGCTGGGCGATGATCTGTCGCTTAACGCGCAGCAGGTGTCAGGTGTGCGGGCGAACCGTGAACTCCCGGTGGTCTGGAGCGTCGCGAAAGGATCGTTTGTTAACAAAGTTATCCTTGTGCCGTTGGCGCTATTGATAAGCGCCTTCATTCCCTGGGCGATCACCCCCTTATTAATGGTAGGCGGGGCGTTCCTCTGTTTTGAAGGTGTAGAAAAAGTTCTCCATACCCTGGAAGC
>NZ_JAHLRC010000146.1:0-7513 GCF_018919545.1 Citrobacter sp. S46_ASV_140 | reverse complement strand
GTATTCGTGAAATTGAAGCGGAGTTCCCGGTTTCGATTACCGGTATGCTGATGGACGCCATCGAGGCACGTTTGCAGAAATAAATAAGTTGCCGGATGGCGATGCCTTCGCGTCTTATCCGGCCTACATTTGCACCCCGTAGGCCGGATAAGGCGAAGCCGCCATCCGGCAAAGCTATCTTCAGAGGGTGACATCTTCGCGCTTTGCCCACATACTGGGCTCTGTTGCTTTTTTGAACCAGGAAACAGAACCTCTGACAATGAATTTACAGCATCACTTTCTAATTGCCATGCCTGCTCTCCAGGATCCGATTTTCCGCCGTTCCGTGGTGTATATCTGTGAACACAATGAGAACGGAGCAATGGGGATTATCGTCAATAAGCCTCTGGAAAACTTACAAATTGAAGGGATTCTGGAAAAGCTGAAGATTACTCCAGAAGCACGCGATCCTGCCATTCGTCTGGACAAACCGGTGATGCTCGGCGGCCCACTGGCGGAAGACCGTGGATTTATTCTACACACCCCGCCGTCACGCTTTGCCTCCAGTATTCGCATTTCAGATAACACTATCATCACCACCTCCCGCGATGTACTTGAAACCCTGGGTACGCAGGAGCAGCCATCTGAAGTGCTGGTTGCGCTGGGCTATTCATCATGGGAAAAAGGTCAACTGGAACAAGAGCTACTGGATAACGCCTGGCTCACTGCTCCCGCAGACCTCAACATCTTATTTAAAACGCCGATTGCCGACCGCTGGCGCGATGCGGCGAAGCTTATCGGGATTGATATTCAGACCATGCCTGGCGTGGCGGGACACGCCTGATGAGCGGAACATTACTCTCTTTTGATTTTGGTACGAAAAGTATCGGCGTCGCGGTTGGTCAACGCATTACCGGTACGGCGAGACCCTTGCCCGCCATCAAAGCACAGGACGGTACGCCAGACTGGAGTTTGATTGAACGCCTGCTAAAAGAGTGGCAGCCGGACGAAATCATTGTCGGCCTGCCGCTCAACATGGATGGCACCGAACAACCCCTTACTGCGCGCGCGCGCAAATTCGCTAACCGCATTCACGGTCGCTTTGGCGTAACCGTAACGCTGCACGATGAACGTTTGAGCACCGTCGAAGCCCGCTCAGGCCTGTTTGAGCAAGGCGGATACCGGGCGTTGAATAAAGGCAAAGTAGATTCCGCTTCTGCCGTTATTATCCTTGAAAGCTATTTCGAGCAGGGCTACTAAAGTCGCCCCTGCGCCTGGCGCTGCTGCTGACTTTGTGCAAACGTCTGCATACCTGTCTGCTGCCCGGTTTGAATCACACCGGGTAGCTGATGCGTTTTCCCTTCGCGGATCAAATTACCCACGGCGGGCGTGTTGACGAGCAGTTCGAATAGCGCCACGCGTCCTCCCTGCTTATCTTCCTCCAACTTTTGCGAAAGTACCGCCCGCAGGCTGTCTGCCAGCTGGTTACGCACCGGATCTTTCTCCTGAGCGGGAAAGGTGTCCACCAGCCGCGCGATGGCCTGCGCCGCCCCTCGCGTATGTAAGGTTGCCAACACCAGATGCCCGGTCTCCGCTGCCGTTAAGGCCAAACGAATAGTTTCCACGTCGCGCAGCTCGCCCAGCAAAATAACGTCGGGATCTTCGCGTAACGCGCCGCGCAAACCGGCAGCAAAAGAAGCGCAGTGTACGCCCACCTCCCGCTGTTGAATAAGACAACGTTGGCTGGTGTAGCGATATTCAATCGGATCTTCCAGCGTCAGAATGTGCCCCGCAATATGTTGATTAAGGTACTCCACCATCGCCGCCAGGGTAGTTGATTTACCGCTGCCGGTGGCTCCAGTGACCAGAACTAATCCATTTTCACCGTGCAGCAGTTTAGGTATGGCCTCGGGGGTCTGAAGATCGTCTAAACGAGGACATTCAAGCGGTAGCAATCTTAGCGCCAGCGAGGTTCCCTGCTGATGAGCAAATGCGCTGGCGCGTAGACGCCGGGAGTCCGCCAGCGTAAGGGCAAAATCAATCTGCCCCTGTTCCCGCCACTGTACCTGTTGTTGCTCACTGAGCCAGCACATCAGCAGATTCTCCACGTCAGGGGGAGTAAATGGTGCTATTTCGACTTTTCCACCTATGCGCCAGCGCGCAGGCCATGCATTGCACAGGTGTAGATCCGACACGTTATGCTTTACACTAAGGGCCACTATTTCTTCCATATTCATATGAACATCCTCGGAAAATGAACGATATCGCGCATAACCTGGCACATGTCCGGGACAAAATCTCAGCCGCCGCGACGCGTTGCGGGCGGTCTTCAGAAGAAGTTATGTTGCTTGCAGTCAGCAAAACCAAACCTGCGAGCGCCATCGAAGAAGCCATGACCGCAGGGCAGCGTGCCTTCGGTGAAAACTATGTCCAGGAAGGGGTGGATAAGATCCGCTACTTTCAGGAAAAAGGCGTTAACGATCTGCAGTGGCACTTTATCGGCCCGCTGCAGTCGAACAAAAGTCGTCTGGTCGCTGAACATTTTGACTGGTGCCATACAATTGATCGTCTGCGTATCGCTGCCCGTCTGAGCGAACAGCGCCCTGCGGAACTGCCGCCGCTCAATGTGTTGATTCAGATTAATATCAGCGATGAGAACAGTAAGTCAGGTATTCCGCTTGCAGAGCTTGATGCACTGGCCGCTGAAGTCGCCGCGTTGCCACGGATTACCCTGCGTGGTCTGATGGCGATTCCGGCGCCAGAGTCAGATTATGTAAGGCAGTTTGAAGTTGCACAGCAAATGGCGGTAGCATTTGCCGGGTTGAAAACACGTTACCCAAGTATCGACACGCTCTCACTGGGGATGTCTGATGATATGGATGCCGCCATTGCGGCGGGTAGCACGATGGTGCGCATCGGCACTGCCATTTTTGGTGCTCGTGATTACACTAAAAAATAAGGAAAACTAAGGAACACCATGAATACGTTGACCTTCCTGCTCTCAACGGTAATTGAGCTGTATACCATGGCGCTGCTGCTGCGCGTGTGGATGCAATGGTCTCGCTGCGATTTCTACAACCCGTTCTCGCAGTTTATTGTGAAAATCACTCAGCCCATTATTGGGCCGTTACGCCGTATCATTCCGCCGATGGGGCCAATTGACAGCGCATCGGCATTAGTTGCGCTCGTTCTGAGCTTTATCAAGGCCATCGTGCTGTTTAAGGTGGTTACGTTCCAGCCGATCATCTGGATCGCCGCCGTGCTGATTGTCCTGAAGACCATCGGACTGCTGATTTTCTGGGTTCTGCTGGTGATGGCGATTATGAGCTGGGTCAGCCAGGGCCGCAGCCCTGTGGAGTACGTGCTGATTCAACTGGCGGATCCGCTGCTGCGTCCTATTCGTCGCTTACTTCCAGGCATGGGTGGGATCGATTTCTCGCCAATGATCCTGGTTCTGCTGCTGTATGTCATTAACATGGGCATCGCAGAAGTGTTACAGGCGACAGGTAACATGCTGCTGCCGGGGCTGTGGATGGCGCTATGAGTGCCGTTACCCCCTGCGATGACGGTCTGGTTTTACGGCTCTACATTCAGCCTAAAGCCAGCCGTGACAGTATTGTAGGTTTACATGGCGACGAGTTAAAAGTCGCCATTACCGCCCCACCGGTTGATGGGCAAGCCAATAGCCATCTGGTGAAGTTTCTCGGCAAACAGTTCCGTGTGGCAAAAAGCCAGGTCGTCATTGAGAAGGGCGAGCTTGGTCGTCACAAACAGGTTAAAATCATTCATCCGCAACAGATCCCGCCCGAAATTGCGGCGCTAACTGATTAGGTATCCCATGCAAAAAGTTGTCCTCGCGACCGGCAACGCCGGTAAAGTGCGTGAACTCGCCTCTCTTCTGAGTGATTTCGGTCTTGATGTTGTTGCTCAAACGGATCTGGGTGTTGATTCTGCAGAAGAGACCGGGCTGACGTTTATTGAGAACGCCATTCTGAAGGCACGTCATGCCGCGCAAATTACCGGTTTACCCGCCATTGCTGATGACTCCGGTCTGGCGGTAAATGCCCTTGGCGGCGCGCCGGGCATCTATTCAGCCCGCTATTCCGGCGAAGATGCAACCGATCAGCAGAACCTGGAAAAACTGCTCCACACCCTGCAGGATGTTCCTGATGACAAGCGCCAGGCACAATTCCACTGCGTGCTGGTGTATATGCGCCATGCAGACGATCCAACACCTGTGGTTTGCCACGGACGCTGGCCGGGCGTTATTGCCCGTGAACCTGCCGGAAACGGTGGTTTTGGCTACGACCCAATCTTCTTTGTGCCGTCTGAAGGGAAAACCGCCGCCGAACTGACCCGCGAAGAAAAGAGCGCGATTTCTCACCGCGGACAAGCGCTGAAGCTGCTGCTGGATGCCCTGCGTAATGGTTAAGCTTCCGCCGTTAAGTCTTTACATTCACATCCCGTGGTGCGTGCAGAAATGCCCGTACTGCGACTTCAACTCGCATGCGCTTAAAGGCGAAGTCCCTCATGACGACTATGTGCAGCATCTGCTGAGCGATCTGGATTCTGAGGTGGCCCACGCCCAGGGCCGTGAGGTAAAGACGATTTTTATCGGTGGTGGTACGCCGAGCCTGCTTTCTGGCCCGGCAATGCAAACGCTGCTCGACGGCGTGCGCGCACGGCTGAATCTCGCCGCAGATGCAGAAATCACGATGGAGGCGAATCCCGGTACGGTGGAAGCCGATCGCTTTGTGGATTATCAACGTGCTGGCGTAAACCGTATCTCCATTGGTGTACAGAGCTTTAGCTCCGCCAAACTCGAACGTCTGGGACGTATTCACGGGCCGGAAGAAGCCAAACGTGCAGCGCACCTGGCGAGCGGTCTGGGACTACGCAGCTTTAACCTCGACCTGATGCACGGTTTACCGGATCAGACGCTGGAAGAGGCGCTGAGCGATTTACAGCAGGCCATCGCGCTCAACCCGCCGCATCTTTCCTGGTATCAGTTGACCATCGAGCCGAATACGCTGTTCGGGTCCCGACCACCGGTATTACCGGACGACGACGCGCTGTGGGATATTTTTGAGCAAGGCCACCAGTTGCTGACCGCCGCGGGGTATCAGCAGTACGAAACCTCAGCCTACGCCAGACCGGGTTATCAGTGTCAGCACAACCTAAATTACTGGCGTTTTGGCGACTACCTAGGCATTGGTTGCGGCGCGCACGGCAAAGTCACTTTCCCTGACGGTCGCATCCTGCGCACGACCAAAACGCGACATCCGCGCGGATACATGCAAGGACGTTATCTGGAAAGCCAGCGAGATGTCGCCAAGGCCGATAAGCCGTTTGAGTTCTTTATGAACCGTTTCCGGCTGCTGGAAGCCGCGCCTCGCGCGGAGTTCACGCAATATACCGGGCTTACCGAAGACGTTATTCGTCGACAGATCGATGAGGCCATTGCCCAGGGCTATCTGAGTGAATGCGATGAATACTGGCAGATTACCCAACACGGTAAGCTATTTTTGAATTCTCTGCTGGAGCTGTTTCTGGCGGAGTGATGCTCGATGCGCCCACGGGCGCATTATTGACAGGTGTGCCTTTAGTGGTCAGCATGGCGGAAAACTTTACAGGATGGTCTTTCGTCCAGGTCTTTCAAAAAATGCATAATCCCCGACCAATCCCACTAAGGTGTATAAATATGCAAAATAACGATCGGCAATCATCATAACCACAAAAATGATGAGCGAATTGATCGTTACGCATATTCAGGAGGTTTTGAGAAAACGCCCCAGTCGAATGACCGGGGCCGGAGTGATTAATACTGATTAAACATTTCCTGGATCTGCTTAGGATCCTTGGTTTGGGTCAGAGCCAGTTGCAGCAGAACACGCGCTTTTTGCGGGTTCAGAGAGCCTGAAGCCACAAATCCGTATTTCGCATCATCAACTTCAGCATCCTGGGTGGTGGCGCCCGTTGGTACACGGGATGAACGCACTACAACGGTACCTTTATGCGCGGCAGTTGCCAGCGTATCGAAAATGGTTTTATACAGGTTACCGTTACCTACACCCGCACTGACGATCCCGGCGTAACCCGCGTCTACCAATGCTTTGGCTGGCAGATCGGAGGCGTTAGCGTAGTTGTAAACAATCCCAACTTTCGGCAGCTCGGTCAGCTTAGATACATCGAACGGCGTGGATGTGGTGTGTTTTCGCGCAGGCGTACGCTGGTAGTCGATTTTACCGTTATGGATATAACCCAGCGGACCATAGTTAACGGATTTGAAAGTAGCGACATCCGTAGTGTTAGTTTTGGTCACGTCGCGACCATCCATAACGGTGTCGTTCATCACCACCAGCACACCACGGTTGGCAGAGGCTTTGTCCGCGGCGGTTACCACGGCGTTATACAGGTTGAACGGGCCATCAGCGCTCATACCTGTAGACGGACGCATTGCGCCGACCAGCACCACCGGCTTGTTGCACTTGACGGTGAGATCGAGGAAATAGGCGGTTTCTTCCATGGTATCCGTACCATGTGTTACCACGAAGCCGTCAGTTTTATCACACTCGGTATTAATCTTTTTCGCCAGCGTTAGCCAGACTTCGTCATTCATATCCTGGGAGCCGATGTTCACCACCTGCTCGCCTTTCACAACGGCGATATCTTTCAACTGAGGTACGGCATCAACCAAATTTTCTACGCCGACTTTGCCTGCCGTGTAGTTAGATTTTGTTGCGGAGTCACCACCGCCGGCAATCGTCCCGCCGGTAGCTAAAATAGTGATGTTTGGCAGTGCAAGCGCCGCGCCGCTGAAACCCATAACCAGTGCGGCAAGTGCCGTTCTCTTGAAAAACTCCATGTTATTTCTCCAGTTACTTGAATTTGCAGCATTATGTCTATCTTACAGATGAATAATGTGACGCCATCCAATTAACCAGATTTATATCTCCATCAAATTGTTATTCTTAGAGATGGATATCAAAAAAACAGAAAAATACAAAATAAAACGACACAGAATGTTTCTGTGCCGTTAAAAAGAGGTGAAGATTATTTCAGAGTGCTAACCAGCGTTTTACGATCGTTTTCCAGCGTCACGACGCGGGCACAAACATCTTTGCCAAACTGCTGGAAGTCTTGTTCCTGATTCTTCCATTCGTTCTGAATTGAGGTTTGCAAACCTCCGAGGCTTCCGAGCACGCCCTGCAGCGGATTACCACCGCCTTTGAGCACGGCTTTCGCCCCCATCTCATTGATGCTGTCCTGCAAAATACCGCCCATCGCCTGATTGACCAGCTGTTGTCCATCCGCGCGGACCTGATCAATCGCCTTATAATGGAAGGTCAGGCCGTCAGTGCGATGCTCAATAATGCGGTTCATCTGCTCTTTCAATTGCGCATCCAGCTTAGTTAAGCGGCCACGCATGTTGCTGCTTTCGCCGACCTCTTTGGCGATGATTTTATCCAGCGCCACGCGACCTTTCTCCACGCGCGCTCTGGCACCTTCGTCAATCCACGGCAGGCTGCTACGC
>NZ_JAHLRC010000145.1:0-7569 GCF_018919545.1 Citrobacter sp. S46_ASV_140 | reverse complement strand
TGAAAAATTTGCTGACATTGTTAAATCTGGAAAAAATTGAAGAAGGACTCTTTCGGGGCCAAAGTGAAGACTTAGGGTTACGTCAGGTTTTTGGGGGACAGGTTGTCGGTCAGGCGCTGTATGCCGCAAAAGAAACCGTACCGGAAGAGCGTCTGGTGCACTCTTTTCACAGCTACTTTTTACGCCCCGGCGATAGCCAAAAGCCCATCATCTATGATGTGGAAGTCCTGCGTGATGGTAACAGCTTCAGCGCGCGCCGCGTTGCCGCGATCCAGAATGGCAAACCCATTTTTTACATGACCGCCTCTTTTCAGGCACCGGAAGACGGATTTGAACATCAGAAAACCATGCCGGATGCGCCGGGTCCCGATGAGCTAAAATCAGAAACGGAAATTGCCCGCTCAGTGGCGCATTTACTGCCGCCGCTGTTGAAAGAAAAATTTATCAACGATCGCCCATTGGAAGTACGCCCTGTAGAGTTTCATAACCCCCTCAAAGGTCACGTCGCACCTCCGACGCGCCAGGTATGGATCCGAGCTAACGGCGTGCTGCAGGACGATCTGCGCGTCCATCAGTATCTGCTGGGTTATGCCTCAGACCTGAACTTCCTGCCTGTTGCGCTGCAACCGTACGGGATTGGCTTCCTGGAAAAAGGGATTCAGATCGCCACCATTGACCATTCTATGTGGTTCCACCGTCCGTTTAATATCAATGAATGGCTGCTGTATAACGTCGAGAGTACTTCGGCATCCGGTGCCCGGGGCTTTGTACGCGGAGAGTTTTATACCCAGGATGGCGTGCTGGTCGCTTCTACCGTACAGGAAGGGGTAATGCGTAATCGCAATTGAGAATTACCGGATGGTGGCGCAAAAGCGTTGCCATCCGGCAAATTGAGAATCATGCGTTGTAAGCGTTCTCGCCGTGACTGTTTACATCCAGACCTTCGCGCTCCTGCTCTTCCGGTACGCGCAAACCAACCGTCATATCCGCCAGCTTATAGCCAATGAAAGCCACCACGCCAGACCAGACGATGGTGATCGCCACGCTTTCCAGTTGCACCAGCAGCTGATGCCCCATGGTCACGCCCTCGGTAAAGCCCACGCCTCCCAAAGAGCTGGCAGCGAAAACTCCGGTCAGGATACAGCCGACAATGCCGCACACGCCGTGAACGCCAAACACGTCACACGGATCGTCCACACGCAGAAAACGCTTCAGCATGGTCACGCCCCACAGGCCTGCCAGACCCGCAACGACACCGATAATCAGCGCGCCGCCGACACCGATATAGCCACATGCAGGTGTTACGCCCACCAGACCCGCAATGGCACCAGAGCAGGCGCCCAGCAGAGACGGTTTACCACGCAGCGCCCATTCACCGAAGATCCATCCGAGGATGGCTGCAGCGGTGGCGACCACGGTATTGACGAAGGCCAGTGCGGCGATTTCATTTGCCGTACCCGCTGAACCAGCGTTAAAGCCAAACCAACCAATGTAGAGAATAGCGGTACCGGTGAAAACCATCGGCAGGTTATGCGGTTTAAAAGCTTCTTTGCCAAAACCGACACGTTTGCCAATCAGATACGCGCCTACCAGACCGGCAATCGCCGCGTTGATGTGCACAACCGTTCCGCCGGCAAAATCCAGCGCGCCGTGGGAAGCCAGCAAGCCGCCGCCCCAGACCATATGAGCAATGGGGATGTACGACAGCGTTAACCATACCATCACAAAAATCAGCACCGCGGAGAAGCGAATACGTTCAGCCAGCGCACCGACGATTAGCCCAACGGTGATGCAGGCGAACGAGCCCTGAAAAGCAACGTGAATGTACTGGTAGAAGCTCCCCGTTACCGCCGTCAGCGCAATATTCTTCAGCAATACCCAGTTGAAGTTGCCGAAGAAATTATTACCTTCGCCAAAGGCCAGTGAGTAGCCATAAACCACCCATAAAATACAAACCAGAGCAAATGTCACCGTAACCTGAGTCAGCATCGACAGCACGTTCTTACCGCGAATCAAACCGCCGTAGAACAGCGCAATGCCAGGGATGGTCATAAACAGCACCAGCGCGGTACAGATCATCATAAAAGCGTTATCCGCTTTATCCGCAACCGCCGGTGCCGCCATCGCCAGTCCCGGCAGCAGCGCCAGTGAAGCAATACCTGTTTTCATCGTTGCTATCTTCATTTTTTGGTTTCCTATCACTGTGTGCCAGACGTTACAGTGCGGCTTCGTCGGCTTCGCCGGTACGAATACGAATCACACGTTGCAGCTCGGCGACGAAGATTTTGCCGTCGCCAATTTTTCCGGTGTATGCCGCCTTACTGATGACATCAATCACGCCATCCAGTTGGTCGTCGGCAATCGCCACATCAATCTTCACCTTCGGCAGAAAATTGACGCTATATTCAGCCCCACGGTACAGCTCAGCATGACCTTTCTGTCGGCCAAACCCCTTCACTTCGGTGACGGTCAGCCCCTGAATACCAATAGACGACAATGCTTCACGGACGTCTTCCAGTTTGAACGGTTTGATTACCACGGTAACCAGCTTCATAGATCCCCTCCAGTCAGAATTCAGTAGTGGCTGCAGATACACGAGAGGAATATTGCAAGGGATGTGCCAGAAATGAAAAAGGCGGGATGATTCAGGTTCTCAGGGTACTTCCGGGAGAGAAAAAGAAAAAACGCACTATAACGGTGCATAGTGCGTTACATTTTTGCACCAGATTGTTGATTGCCGGATGGCAGCGTAAACGCCTTATCCGGCCTACGAGACCGTGCTGGCCCCAGACCGGATAAGCGCCGCGCCATCAGGCGATAACAGAATCGTCTTGCGTACTGGCGGCTAACTCTTCACCCGCCAGCTGCAGCTGATACATCTGCCAGTAACGGCCTTGCGCCGCCAGTAATTGCTGGTGCGTACCACGCTCAACCGCCTGACCGCGATGCAGCACCAGAATGGTGTCCGCATCGACAATCGTCGATAACCGATGTGCAATCACCACCAGCGTGGTGTGTTCACGTACCGCCGCCAGAGCTTGCTGAATGGCCTGTTCAGTACCGGAGTCAATACTGGCCGTGGCTTCGTCGAGGATCAACACCTGTGGCGTTTCAACCAACACCCGCGCCAACGCCAGCAGCTGTTTTTGACCAACGGAGAGATTATTGCCCTGCTCGCCCAGCCGGGTATGAATCCCCTCGCTCAGACCTCGCGCCAGTTCTGCCAGTTGCACGGTCTCCAGCGCCTGCCATACCCGCTCTTCTGAAATATCGCGGCCCAGCGTGACGTTAGCCAGGAAGGTATCTGCCATCACCACCGGATCCTGCTGCACCATGGCGATGCCCTGACGTAACGCACCGTGGCTCAGTGAAGACAGCGGCCGTCCATCAAGGCGGATTTCCCCCTGCGTCAGCGGGTAGTAACCCATCAGCAGGCTGGCGAGCGTGCTTTTACCACTGCCGGTGTGTCCGACCAAAGCCACAAAGCTGCGCGAAGGCACGGACAGACTGATATTTTGCAGCACCAGATTGTCGTCGCGATAGGCAAATGAAACGTTATCCACCTCAATGTCCCCGCTCTTTAGCGGTCGCTCATCTTCACCATAGCGCTGACGTGGCCCATCCATCAGTTCGAACACTCGCTCACCGGCGACAACCGCCTGCTGCAGCATTGATTGCTGAGTGGTCAACTCGATCAGCGGTTCGTTCAAACGGCCGAGATAGCTGATAAACGCGTACAGCACGCCAACCTCGATCGAGCTGCCAGAGGTAAAACTGAACAGCATCAGCAATCCGCAGAGGATCAGCGCCGAGAAAAGGCTAAGCAGCGGGCGCAACAAAAAACCATCCAGTCGCAGGGTCTGCATACGCGCCATATAGTGCGAGCGGCTTGCTTCGCCCATTCTCTCGCCAAATCGCGCCTGCTGGCGGAACTGCTGGATAACACTCATGCCGTTGATGACTTCGTTAAAGCCATCGTTAATATCCGCCAGATAAGCGCGAACCCGGCGCACAATCGGGGTGCTGTAGCGTTGATAAATCACCATCACCACCAGCACGGCCGGGAAAATGGCCATCGCCACTACCGCCATACGCCACTCAAGGCTGAACATCGCTACCAGCATGGCGCCAATTAATGCCGCGCTGCGCAGGACCGTTGCTACCACCGTCACGTACAGGTCGCGAATAACTTCGGTGTCATTGGTCACGCGGGAGATTAGCTGTCCGACGGGTTGAGTATCAAAGGCGCTGAGCGGCTGACGCAGCGCAGCGTCCATTACGTCGGTGCGCAACTGTTGTACTACGCCAACTGCCGCCTGGTTAAACAGCAATGACTGCGCGTAATGCAGGCCAGCCGCCAGCAGTTGCAGACCGATATATGCCGCAACCAGCCCGGCGACCATCGCCAGCGGCAGATTATTCTTCGCCACCATGTTATCGATAAAATAGCTAATCAGCAGCGGACCGCTGACTTCCGCCGCAGCGGCCACCCACAGCATGACTACCGCAATAGCCAGCTGTTTTCGCCATGGAGAGCCATACGCCAGCAATCTTTTTAGGGTCGGCCATAATTGCCCAAAACTACGCATTAGCCGCCTCCTCGTTTATCTCTGGTGCATCAGTCAGCGCCGCTTCCAGTTGCTGATAGCGGTACATATCGCGATACCAGCCAGGCTGCTGCACTAACGCATCATGCTCGCCGCGCTGGGCAATATGCCCATGCTGCATCACGATAATCTCGCTGGCTTCCGTCAGGGCCGATAAACGGTGGGCGCTAATAATGACGGTTCTGCCTTCGCCCCACTGGCGCAGGTTATGCAGGATCTGATGCTCGGTACGACCATCTACCGCCGACAGCGCATCATCCAGAATCAAGATTTCAGCGTTCAGGAGTAGCGCTCGAGCGATAGAAATACGCTGTTTTTGCCCTCCAGACAGCATCACCCCTCGTTCGCCCACTTCGGTGTCGTAGCCCTGCGGAAGACGTAAAATATCCTCATGAACGCTGGCAAGGCGTGCCACATACTCGATCTCTTCCTGCGTGGCCTGAGGGCGTCCTAACGCGATGTTATTGCCAACGGTATCCGAAAACAGGAATGGCGTCTGGCTGACAACTGCCAGCCGGCTGCGCCAGCTATCCAGTTGTAATCGCGTTAAGGGGATATCATGAAAGCGCACATCGCCGTGGGTGATATCAAAATGACGCTGAATCAGCGACAGCACCGTACTTTTCCCCGCGCCGGTAGGCCCACAAATGCCCAGCATCTGCCCAGGTTTAAGCTGGAAGTTCACATTTTCCAGCGCCGGGTGTGTCGTTTGCGGGTAGCAAAATTCGCGAATCGCCACCGCCAGCTCCCCACGCCCTTCCGGTACCGGTTCAGTGCCGTCATCCACCACCGGCGCTTCAGACAGCATGGCGCGAATACGGCTGTAGGCCGCGCTGCCACGTTCGACGATGTTAAACATCCATGCCAGCGCCAGCATCGGCCAAATCATCAAACCGAGATACATCATAAAGCTGGTGAGCTGGCCGAGCGTCAGCGAACCGTGCACCACCATCCAGCTTCCCCCAGCAATCGCCAGTAGGTTAGCCATGCCAATGGCGATATAAATCGTGGGATCAAAGCGGGCGTCAATGCGCGCCACGCGCAGGTTTTTCTTACCGGTATCTTCGGCATCGGCGGCAAATAATGCCGATTGCCGATCCTCCAGACCGAAGGCCTTGATCATGCGAATACTGGTCAGGCTTTCCTGAGTACGGTCGTTGAGACTGGAAAACGCCGCCTGCGCCAGCTTAAAGCGGTTATGCAGTCGATCGCCGTAACGTTTGATCATCAACGCCATCACCGGCATCGGCAGCAGCGCAATTAACGTCAACTGCCAGCTTATCTGCGTTGACATCACGATCAGCACCGCACATCCCATTACCAGCGAATCTACCAGCGTCAGCACGCCTTCTCCGGCGGCAAATACGACCCGATCGACATCGTTGGTCGCACGCGCCATCAGATCGCCCGTGCGGTGACGCAGATAAAATTCTGGATGCTGGCGACTCAACTGACGGTAATAATCTTCCCGCAGCTCAACCGCCAGTTGGTAGGATGCGCCAAACAGCAGCACGCGCCAGACATAGCGCAGCAAATAAACCACCACTGCAATCAGGGCAATTGTTCCCACCCACATCAGCAGCCACTCGGTGGTGAAGCGTTGAGTCGTCACGCCATCCACAATGATCCCGACCACTTTCGGCGGAATAAGCTGAAGGATAGCGATGATGATAAGCAGGGCCACCGCCCCGAGGTAGCGACGCCACTCCCGGCGGAAGTACCAGCTTAATTGAGCAAATAATCGCACGCGTTATGTCCTGACAAGATTTCCGGCAATAAGCGCCGGGAGAGTTATTCAATAGGGAGCGCAGTTGTGTATTTAATCTGTTCCATCGCAAAGCTGGAGGTGACGTCAGACAGGCCAGGTACGCTGTTCACCAGGCGCTTATAAAATTCATCGTAGCTTTTCATATCGGCGACCTGCACTCGCATCAGGTAATCATATTCCCCTGCCATACGCCAGAACCTCCGGCATACCGGTGACTTCGGTGACAAAGCGGCAATACCATTCACTGCTGTGATGCTGAGTCTTAATCAGCACAAACGCGGTCAGCCCCAGCCCCAGTTTTTCTGGATCCAACAGGGCGACTCTACCCAGCAGGATACCGTCATCTTCAAGCCGTTTGAGGCGTTTCCAGCAAGGGGTGGTAGTCAGATTAACGGCATCTGCTAACGCCTGCAAAGAAAGGGTGCAGTCCTGTTGCAGTAAGCTAAGCAGCTTACGGTCAATTTTGTCTAACATATCCACTCCACAGAGAAGAATTTTCTCCTTACATTCTATTTTAAAGGCTAAATGGCAACAATTTTTTCCGTGCTTTTCGCTATTCTTGGCACAAAATGACAAATGGATATCTATTAATGATGAATAGCTCCTGGGTTAAAAACGCCATCAATGAAATCAACGCGGATTATCAGCGTTCTGCGGATACGCATCTCATTCGTCTGTCGCTACCGGCGTTCCCGGGCATTCAGATCTATTTAAAAGATGAGAGCACGCATCCCACCGGGAGCCTGAAGCATCGTCTGGCGCGTTCACTGTTTCTGTACGGATTGTGCAATGGCTGGATTAAAGAAGGCACCACCATCATTGAATCATCGTCCGGTTCAACGGCGGTCTCCGAGGCTTATTTCGCCCGACTGTTAGGGCTGCCGTTTATTGCCGTCATGCCTTCCTGTACGGCGAAGCGTAAAATTGAACAGATTGAGTTTTACGGTGGTCGCTGTCATTTCGTGGAAAGCGCCTGTGAAATCTATGCGGCCTCTGAACAGCTGGCGCGTGAGCTGAACGGTCATTACATGGACCAGTTCACTTATGCTGAGCGCGCTACCGACTGGCGTGGCAATAACAATATTGCTGACAGCATCTTCCGTCAGATGCAGTGCGAGCCCAACCCCGTCCCCCGCCATATTGTGATGAGCGCCGGAACCGGCGGCACCTCTGCAACCATTGGCCGCTATATTC
>NZ_JAHLRC010000144.1:0-7808 GCF_018919545.1 Citrobacter sp. S46_ASV_140 | reverse complement strand
GCCCAACCCCGTCCCCCGCCATATTGTGATGAGCGCCGGAACCGGCGGCACCTCTGCAACCATTGGCCGCTATATTCGTTGTCAGGGCTACGACACCCGCCTGATGGTGGTGGATCCGGAAAACTCAGTCTTTCTGCCCTTCTGGCAGGATCGCGATGCAACGTTACGCAGCCCGGTAGGAAGCAAAATCGAAGGCATCGGCCGCCCACGTGTCGAACCCTCCTTCATTCCTGACGTAGTCGATGAAATGCTGCGCGTACCGGATGCCGCAAGCGTGGCCACCGCACACTGGCTGGAAACGCAGTTGGGCCGCAAAGTCGGCGCTTCAACCGGCACCAACATGTGGGGAACGCTGCAACTTGCCGCCCGTATGCGCGATGCCGGAGAAAGCGGTTCACTGGTCACGCTGCTGTGCGACAGCGGCGAACGCTATCTTGAAACCTACTACAACCCGCAGTGGATCGACACGCACATCGGTGATTTAACGCCGTGGAAAGCGGAACTCACCCGGCTTCTGAACACCCATTAATGGGATAAAAAAAAGCCAGACGCGAAGTCTGGCTTGCTGGAAGGGATCTCTCATTCGGGGGAATAAGGTAGATGCGGATTGTCCAGCCAATGCGTCAAAAAGTGTGACACCGCCTGATTGCGGCAATGCCCAATCACCGACAAATGCGGCAGTTCAGCAATCAGTTGTGGCATCGCGTTGCCCATAATCAGGCCGCGCCCAACGCTGCCTAACATTTCGCGATCGTTCATGGCATCGCCAAATGCCATACATTCGGCCATTGAATAACCTAAGTGGTCGCTTAGTACCGCCAGCGCCGATCCTTTGTTACAGCCCACCGGCAGCACCTCAAGGCAATCAACCGCGGAAAAACAGAGATTTGCCTGCTCACCCAGCGCCTCATTCAGTTGAATGCGTAATTGGATCAGGGAGTCATGATCCCCACAGAAACAGACTTTCGTTACCTGATGAGCCGGGATACGTTTCACATCGACGATCTGGTAGCGAAATCCGCTATACACATGCGCCTGTAGCAGCGATGGGATCTCTTGTCCGGTGAACCAACCATTGTCATTAAAGACATGCATGCTGGCTGTAGTATCCCACTTCTGATGTAACACAATATCCGCCACAGTTGGATCCAGATCCTGACGGTGCAATACATCGCCCTCAACAGAGTGAATGCGCGTGCCGTTACCCGTGATCAAAAAGGCGTCCAGTGAGATAGAACCCAAAATATGGTGCATCTCAAGCACATGGCGGCCGGTGGCAAATGTCAGGGTGATATCGCGTTCACGCAGGCGCGCCAGCGTTGAAAGCGTTTCGTCACCTAAATGGTGATTCGGCATCAAAAGGGTGCCATCCATATCAAATGCAGCCAGACGAGCCATTTCTTTCTCCACACTGTGACGCGGTTAACTTGTGATTCAGTATCACCTGAGATATACGGAAGTAATAGTGAATAGATAAAATGAATTGTTCCGGGTTTATTACACAAAATCATTCAAGTTGCATCCAGGCGGTAAGTGAATGAACGTCCAGGAGCATGCAGTGACTGGGGTGAATTAACGCCGCCAACAAAGAGACAGCTTGAAGGATGACGTGTATATGAGATTGTTGAATCGCCTGAATCAGTACCAACGCCTGTGGCAGCCGTCGGCGGGAGAACCGCAGTCGGTGACCGTCGGGGAGCTGGCAGAACGCTGTTTTTGTAGCGAGCGCCACGTGCGTACTCTGCTGAAGCAAGCGCAGGATGCTGGCTGGCTGGAGTGGCACGCCCAGTCGGGGCGTGGGAAACGCGGGCAACTGCGCTTTTTGGTGACGCCAGATTCGCTACGCAGCATTATGATGGAACAAGCGCTGCAAAAGGGGGAGCAACTTAGCGTACTGGAGCTGGCTCAGCTGGCGCCGGGAGAATTAAGAACGCTGCTCCAGCCGTTTATGGGCGGTCAGTGGCAAAACGACACGCCAACCCTGCGCATCCCCTATTACCGCCAGCTCGACCCTTTGCACCCTGGATTTCTCCCTGGTCGCGCAGAACAACACCTCGCCGGACAAATATTCTCGGGCCTGACCCAGTTCGACAGTATTACGCAACGCCCCTGCGGAGATTTAGCCCACCACTGGAATATCTCCGCCGACGGCCAGCGCTGGGATTTCTATATTCGCTCCACCCTGTACTGGCATAACGGCGATGCGGTCAGCAGCACACAGCTACATCAACAGTTGCTGAAGCTGTTAGAGCTACCCGCGTTAAATAAGCTGTTTATCAGCGTAAAGCGCATTGAGGTGACGCATCCCCAGTGCCTAACCTTTATTTTGCATCGCCCCGACTTCTGGCTGGCGCATCGTCTGGCAAGCTACAGCAGTCACCTGGCACATCCCGAACTCCCGTTTGTTGGTACCGGTCCGTTTCGGTTGACGCTGTTTACCCCAGACCTGGTGCGCATCGAGAGTCACGATCACTACCACCTGAGTCATCCGCTACTAAAAGCCATTGAATACTGGATAACCCCGCAGCTTTTCTCCCAGGATTTGGGCACCAGCTGTCGCCATCCGGTTCAAATTGCAATTGGTAAACCCGAAGAGCTTCCCATGCTAAGCCAGGTAAGCAGCGGGATCAGCCTCGGTTTCTGCTATCTCACGCTCAGAAAAAGCGCGCGGCTGAATACGCAGCAGGCCCGTCGCCTGGTCAATATTATCCACCGCTCTTCCCTGCTACAAACGCTTGACGTGGATGAAAACCTGATCACGCCAAGCAATGCGCTGCTGCCGGGATGGACGATCCCCCAATGGGATGAACTGGACGACGTGCCGCTACCGGAAAAGCTTACGCTGGCCTATCACCTGCCGGTAGAATTGCACGCCATGGCTGAACAGCTTCGCCAGGCGCTAGCGCTACTCGGCTGTGAATTAACGCTTATTTTTCATAATGCTAAAAACTGGGATGGCGACCATCCTTTAGCCCAGGCCGACCTGATGATGGGAGACAGGCTGATTGGCGAAGCGCCTGAATATACCCTCGAACAGTGGCTGCGCTGCGATCAGCTCTGGTCACATGTATTGAGCTCGCCGGCATATACTCATCTGCAAACCACCCTGGATGCCCTGCAAATCCAGGCCGATGAGGACGATCGTCATGCGGCTTTACAACACGTTTTCGCCTCGCTGATGCATGACGCGACCCTGACACCGCTGTTCAATTATCACTATCGTATTAGCGCTCCGCCGGGCGTGAACGGCGTACGCCTGAATCCTCGCGGCTGGTTTGAATTTACCGAAGCCTGGCTACCGCCCCCGTCGGCGTGAAGAAGCTGGTCGCCGACACGCCCAGGCGCTACCATAAGGGTTTCGTTATTTGTCAGGAAAAACCATGAAACGTGCCGTTGTTGTATTCAGTGGGGGTCAGGACTCCACAACCTGTCTGGCGCAAGCGCTGCATCAGTATGATGAAGTACACTGCGTGACCTTTGATTATGGTCAGCGCCATCGCGCTGAGATTGATGTCGCACGTGACCTGGCCTTAAAACTTGGCGCGCGTGCGCACAAGGTACTTGATGTAACGCTGCTCAGCGAACTGGCCGTCAGCAGCCTGACCCGCGATAACATTCCGGTACCCGATTACGAACCGGATGCGAACGGCATTCCCAATACCTTTGTGCCAGGGCGCAATATTCTGTTTTTAACGCTGGCGGCGATTTACGCGTATCAGGTGCAGGCGGAGGCGGTCATTACCGGCGTTTGTGAAACGGATTTCTCTGGATATCCGGACTGCCGCGATGAGTTCGTCAAAGCCCTGAACCATGCCGTAAGCCTGGGAATGGCGAAAGATATTCGCTTTGAAACCCCGCTGATGTGGATCGATAAAGCCGAAACCTGGGCACTGGCCGATTACTGGGGCAAGCTGGACCTGGTACGCGAAGAAACGCTGACCTGCTATAACGGTATCAAAGGTGACGGTTGCGGTCACTGCGCGGCCTGTAATCTGCGCGCCAACGGCCTGAACCATTATCTGGCAGATAAACCAGCAGTGATGGCGGCAATGAAGCAGAAAACAGGACTAAAGTGATCGTTTTGCCGGATGGCGGTGTACGCACCTTATCCGGCTTTCGACATTCACCGTGGTCAATATCGCCCGTAAGCCTGATAAGCGAAGCGCCGTCAGGCTTTCTTCCATCACTTCACCATCTGCTCCAGTTTTTTGCGCAACTCCCCTTCCAGCGGTAGCGCCTTTTGCGTTTTCAAATCAATACAGACGAAGGTAATCAACGCGTCTGCCACCACCTGTCCTTCCGGCTCCAGGGTGATAGTCTGGTTCAACACACCGCTTTTGCCATTTAGCTGTTGCACCTGACTGGTAATGGTCAGCAGGTCGCTCAGCACCGCAGGGCGGCGGTAGTTAATGTTAATATTCACGACCACAAAAGCGATGTTGTGTGCGGTCATCCACTGAAAGCTGTCGCTGTTTTCCAGGCCATCCCAGCGGGCTTCTTCCAGAAACTCAAGATAGCGAGCATTGTTAACGTGCTGATAGACATCAAGATGAAAACCACGAACTTTGATTTGTGTTTGCATAGCGCAGGAGCCTTACGTTGTTTTTATAGGAACACTTCAGGGTAAGAGGTCATAACTGGTATGACCTCTACAGTCTGGCAAACTTTCAGCACTCTGCAAGTTATTAAAGTGTTAAAACTGCCAGATTGCGCTCTACCAGCGAACTCCCCATGCCCGGTACCTGCTTTAAGTCCTCCACCGTTTTAAACGGCCCGTACTCCTCACGATAGCTGACAATCGCCTGCGCTTTCTTCAGACCCACGCCATTCATGACTCGCGCTAAATCCTCCGCAGAAGCGCTGTTGATGCTTACCCTGGTGCCTTCATCATCGCTCACTTTAGCCGGTTGCGTGGCTTTGCTTTGTGCTACTCCCGTAGCATCCGCTTTGGCTTGAGTCGCCTGGCTTTTGGCGACTGGCTCTGCAGCCAGTGCGCTTTGAGCCATACCGGCGCAGGTCAATGAAAGGGTAATAAGCAGGGCTTTGATTCCATGTTTCATACTGTTTTCTCCTTGTTTGTTAACAGTGGAATCACGATAGCGAGGTGCAGAACGGCAGACAAACGGCAAATATCAGAAATGGAAAAGGCCGCGAAAGCGGCCTTTGGTTGATACAACTTTTTGCAATTTTTTGCGAGTAGCCTCGGTTATTGCTGCTGTTCCAGCGCGTCACCGACTTTAATTTTTGCGGCTTTACGCAGGTTGCTCATCAGCGCTTCAAAGACAATCTGCGCATTGTTCTGGGTAATCCCCTGAACCATCGCTTTCTTCTGCTCTTCAGGCATAGAACCGGCTTTCACCTCGTCCAGCGCCAGCAGTACAACGTTACCCTGCATGTCGTTCGCCACGCCGTAGCTCGGTTTGTCTTTCGCCGGCAGGCTCAGGCCAAAGGCCGCCTGACTCAGCGGATCCTGACCCGTACGGCTCAGCGTTTTCGCTTCGCCAAAGCTCAGACCCGCCGCTTTCATGGCTTCATCGCCCTTACCAGCTTTCAGATCCGCCAGCAGTTTATCGGCATCAAGCTTCGCCTGCTGCTCTGCTTTATTGTGCTTAACAAGCGCAGTTACCTGATCTTTCACTTCAGCCAGTGGTTTAACGGCTTCAGCTTTGTGCTCTGCAATACGCAGTACAAACGCGCGATCGCCATCCACGGTGATGATGTCAGAGTTACTGCCAGGCGTACCGTTCTCACCAACCAAACCACCATTGAAAATGATGTCAGCGACCGGTTTGAAGTTCAGCTCTTCCGGCAGGCTATCACGGCTAAACCAGCCCGTTTCAACCGCTTTCATACCCGCCGCCTGCTCCGCACCCGCCAGGGATTCGTTATCGTTGCTGGCGGCATCGCTCACTTTCTGCTGCAGCGCATAGTAGGCATCCAGCGCTTTTTCCTGCTTCACTTTCGCCGCAATGTCGTCGCGGGCTTCGCTCAGCGGTTTAACCTGCGCAGGCTGCACGTCGTCAAGACGCGCAACGAGGAAACCAACGGAAGACTTAATCACACCTGACAGCTGGCCTTTCTCTTTCAGACCGGCATTCTTCAGCTCATCCGGGGTGGTGGAATCTTCCAGCCATCCCATGTCGCCGCCTTTACGGGCAGAGATGATGTCAGCAGATTTTTCTTTTGCCAGCGCAGCGAAATCACCGCCTTTGTTCAGCTCGTCCAGTACCGCTTTGGCTTCATCTTCCGTTTTGGTCTGAATGATGCTGTAGCGGTTACGCTGCGGCTGAGTGAACTGATCCTGATGCTGGTCATAATAAGCCTGAATATCCGCATCGCTGGCCGTCTCCTGCATAGCAGCAGCATCCAGCTTGATGTAGCTCACGCGGAACTGTTCCGGCGTCATAAAGTTGTTTTTATTCTGCTCGTAGTAGCTGGCAACTTCCTGCTCGGTAACAGACTGCTTCGCGGCCAGTGCGTTAACGTCAATTGTCGCCTCGCGAACGATACGCTGCTGTGCGACCAGCGCCGCCAGCTCGTCCGTTTCGCCTTTCAGCATGAAGTCCGTACCGGCAACGCCGTTAATCAGTTGCTGGGTAGTAAGCTGATTACGTAATGCCTGAGCGTACTGGTCTGCGGTCATTCCCATCTGATTAACAATCGCGTTGTAGCGATTGTTATCAAATTTACCGTCCACCTGGAACGCAGGCGTGGCGAAAATAGCCTGTTTAACCTGATCGTCGCTGATGTTGAGATTAAGCTCGCGGGAGTACTGATCCAGCAGCGCTTCGTCAATAAGACGATTCAGCACCTGCTGACGCAGCGTTTTCATGTAGCCTTCGTTCGCAGCCAGTTCGGAGTATTGATCGCCCAGCTGTTGCTGCATGCGGTTACGTTCGCTGTTGAACGCATTCTCGAACTGCCCGCGGCTAATCTCCTGGCCATTCACTTTGGCGGCGAAGTTATTGCCCCCGCCAATCAGGTAACCACTCACGCCGGTCAAAATGAACGACACGATAATGATACCGAAAATAATCTTGAGCACGAGACTGTTAGCAGCCGTGCGTAAGCTGTCCATCATGGTGTAACCACACTCCGCTGTAGATGACTATACGCGTTATCTCTCAAGCCGCCTGCGCGTTGTCACAACAGCGGCGGCAAGGATTTTGAGTATATATGCTTCACGCAGCATAGCGTTTCCTGAACGCTGCGTACAAAGGCCTATTGTGACAAGAAACAGGGGCAATTGTCAGCCCACAACGCGTAGAAAGTACCGGAATTACAAATAAAAAAGGCACATCAGTCGATGCGCCCTTGTACTTCGTCACATCCCCAAAGGGGAAATCACTTAGTTTACCGCGTCTTTCAGTGCTTTACCTGCACGGAAGCCCGGTACTTTAGCCGCGGCGATGGTGATCTCTTTACCTGTTTGCGGGTTGCGACCAGTACGGGCAGCACGCTCTTTAACGGCAAAAGTACCAAAACCTACCAGCGCTACGTCATCACCTTCTTTCAGAGATTCAGTAACAGAAGCAATAATTGCATCTAACGCACGTCCAGCCGCAGCTTTAGAGATATCAGCCCCTGCAGCAATTTTGTCGATCAGTTGAGATTTATTCACTCTTCTCTTCCTCTTTATAATTTATATCGCACCTGAATCCTTCAAAGTGCGAACGCGCAGCAGTTATATCAGGCCTGCCATGCCCTTACAACACCCGTTAATGATGGCAAGCCCAATCCGTCATCTAAATTAGCTATACAAAAAAAGGCTGGCAAGTCCGAAATGGCCTGCCAGCCCTGTTTTTATT
>NZ_JAHLRC010000143.1:0-7835 GCF_018919545.1 Citrobacter sp. S46_ASV_140 | reverse complement strand
GGGTATACACCGCGCCAATTCCGGCATTAAACAACGGACACTCTTCCAACAAACGCACGGCTTCGGTGACCACATCCAGTGCGCTACGACCGTCTTCAAGCATCCGCTGGCCGGTTTCAACGATATCCGACAGCGCCTGTATATAACGCAATTCTTGCTCCTGGCTCAGTAGCGCGCGGGTGATAGCCCCTGCGCCGCCGTGAATTGCAATGACTGCTTTACCCATTTTATTCGTCCATTAGGTGGCGGGTACCGGGGGATTATAAATATCAGAATTTCGGTGACTTATTGATTCGATTTTTGAATATAGAAAGATGCAGACGTCATGTAAAGGTAAAGGCCCGCACCTCACACCCCGTCTCATCAGGTCATTCAGATGTATTTAACGGAAAGGAGATCTCTCGACGTTGGTGCTAAATTATTCAAGCCGATCGGTAATCTGTTTTTTTGCATAAAACACAAAGCGTTCTACAGACGGCATACACGCTGCCCAGTTATGTTTGGTTAACCCCAGATATTCGGCACGCGCTGCTTGCAGCAAATCAGCATGCTCAGCGGGTAATTGCGGCAGAAGCCAGGATGCGGCCTCATCTTTAGCGACAATATTACCCGTAACCACGCTATACCAGATACGTGCCAGAGCAAGGATGATATTACGCTCGTCCCCCTCTAAATCAGCCGGTTTCTGCCACATCTCAAGGATATGCCGAAATGTTTGCAATACATCGCTAAACGGAATGACGTTAAATAACGTCTCAGCCGGTTCACCGAACAGCGGTACGCTGGCGCGCCGGGCCTGGGTCAGCAGAATAGAAAGATCAGGATCCACCATTGCCGGTTCAAACACGCCAGCACGAATATCATCACGCAACCATTCGCCAAACTGCATTTCTCTCGCCGGTGGGAATCGCCACGGCACGATCTGCGAGTGCAGAACCACGGTCACTTCCAGCGCACGATATGGCCCGGAGGTGCCGGGAGGCGCTGAAATGGTCAGCAAATCCTGCATCAGTTTTTTTCTTTGTCGGGCATTTATTGGTTCACGCAGGGTGACCAATAAATCAATGTCGCTTTGGGGTTTTAAGCCGCCTTCAACCGCAGAGCCATACAAATGAAGGGCAATGAGATTCCCCGCGAAAATCTGGCGGATGCACGCACTGGCGGCCTCCACCTGTCGTCGAATTGCGTCTGGAATAATATTAGCCATTTAGCCCCAGGGAAAAAAGAGCGGAAATATTGAGTCTATACTGCATTCTTCTTGCTGCGCTATCCCTGACACAAAACCTTTACCAGATCTGATTCTAAGCCTGAGGTAGCATACTGCCCGCGTCCATTTTCTGACATAATGAGCAGATTCGATTTTGCCCCGCAGGAGTCTTCTCATGGAATTTACCGCCGGACTGATGCCGCTTGAAACGGCTCTCTCTCAGATGCTTTCGCGTATTACCCCGCTCACCGCCGTCGAAACGCTGCCGCTGGTTCAATGCTTTGGCCGTATTCTGGCCACCGACGTTGTCTCCCCCATTGATGTACCGGGATTCGATAACTCGGCAATGGATGGCTATGCGGTACGATTAGCCGATTTACAATCTGATCAGCCGCTTGCTGTGGCGGGTAAAGCCTTTGCCGGTCAGCCTTTCCATGGCGAGTGGCCTGCGGGAACCTGCATCCGAATTATGACCGGCGCCCCGGTGCCAGCTGGTTGTGAAGCGGTGGTGATGCAGGAGCAAACGGAACAAACTGACGACGGGGTGCGTTTTACCGCCGAAGTCCGCCGCGGGCAAAATATTCGTCTGCGCGGTGAAGATATTGCAAACGGCGCGGTGGTGTTTCCCGCCGGGACTCGGCTGACAACCGGCGAGCTTCCCGTTCTGGCTTCGCTCGGTGTTGCCGATGCTCCCGTAGTGCGCAAAGTCCGCGTGGCGCTGTTCTCCACCGGTGATGAACTGCAGTTGCCAGGTCAGCCGCTGGGAGACGGGCAGATTTATGACACTAACCGTCTGACCGTTCACCTGATGCTGCAACAGTTGGGCTGCGAAGTGATCAACCTGGGGATTATTCGCGACGATCCCAACGCGCTGCGTGCCGCGTTTATCGAAGCCGACAGCCAGGCCGATGTCGTCATCAGTTCCGGCGGCGTTTCAGTAGGCGAAGCGGATTACACTAAAACTATTCTGGAAGAGCTGGGAGAAATTGCCTTCTGGAAGCTGGCCATCAAACCGGGCAAACCGTTCGCGTTTGGCAAACTGAGCAACAGCTGGTTTTGCGGTCTGCCGGGTAATCCAGTGTCTGCGGCCCTCACCTTCTATCAACTGGTACAACCGCTCCTGGCGAAACTCAGCGGCAACACCGCCTGTGGACTACCGCCTCGCCAGCGCGTGCGCACCGCCTCACGCCTGAAGAAAACACCTGGCCGTCTGGATTTTCAGCGCGGTGTATTGCAGCGTACCGCTGAAGGCGAACTGGAAGTCACCACTACCGGGCACCAGGGCTCGCATATTTTTAGCTCTTTTAGCCAGGGTAACTGTTTTATCGTGCTGGAGCGCGATCGCGGTAACGTCGAAGCCGGCGACTGGGTTGAGGTCGAGCCGTTTAACGCACTGTTTGGAGGCCTGTAATGGCAGAACTCAGCGACCAGGAGATGATGCGCTATAACCGGCAAATCATTCTGCGCGGCTTCGATTTCGAAGGTCAGGAAGCGCTCAAGGAGGCGCGGGTACTGGTCGTTGGTGTGGGGGGACTGGGATGCGCAGCAACTCAGTACCTTGCAGGCGCTGGCGTCGGGCATTTAACCTTGCTCGACTTTGACACAGTCTCCGTGTCGAACCTCCAGCGCCAGACGCTGCACAGCGATGCGACCGTTGGACAACCAAAAGTGCTATCCGCCCGCGACGCACTGGCGCGGATTAACCCTTATATCGCCATTACGCCGGTGAATGCGCTGCTGGACGAGAGCGAGATTCACACGCTTATTACCGAACACGATTTAGTGCTGGACTGTACGGATAATGTCAGCATCCGCAATCAGTTGAATGCCGGATGCTTCGCCGCCAGGATTCCGCTGGTTTCCGGTGCGGCAATTCGCATGGAAGGACAAATTACCGTATTTACCTACCAGGAAGGAGAGCCCTGCTACCGTTGCCTGAGCCGTCTGTTCGGTGAAAACGCCCTGACCTGCGTAGAGGCCGGAGTGATGGCCCCGCTGATCGGCGTGATCGGCTCGTTACAGGCGATGGAAGCCATTAAGCTACTGGCTAACTACGGTAAACCGGCTTCAGGAAAAATCGTCATGTACGACGCCATGACCTGCCAGTTTCGCGAAATGAAGCTGATGCGCAATCCCACCTGTGAGGTCTGCGGGAGTTAGCAGAGAAATCGTCGGCACCGCACTATTGCCAGAGGGCGATGCTAATGCCTCTTATCAGGCCTACTACAGCGCATTGTGTAGGCCGGATAAGGTGTCAGCCGCCATCCGGCAAAACAGACTTACAGAGAAGTGCGTCCAAATGCGCTCTGCCAGTCGTGCTCGAACTTCGCTACGGCAGCATCAACGGCCGGAGAGCTAATCATCTGCTGAGCGACATCCAGCGGCAGCGTGATGGACTCGCAGCCTGCCAGCAGGCAATCCAGCGCCTGACGCGGCGTTTTAAAACTGGCGGCCAGTACTTTGGCGTGCGGGGCATGCATTTTCAGTAAGGTTTGCAGATCGGTCACCGTCTGAATGCCGTCCCCCCCCTGCGCATCCACACGGTTAACGTATGGCGCAACGTATTCGGCCCCCGCAAGCGCAGCTAATAGCCCTTGAGCAGCGCCGTATACCGCGGTACCCAACGTAGGGATCCCTTCTTCTTTCAGCAATTTAATGGCCGTCAAACCTTCTGCCGTGACCGGCACTTTGACCACGATATCCGCAATGATTGCCCGCAACTTACGCGCATCACTGACCATGCCTTCGGCGGTGGTCGCCATTACCTGAGCAAACAGGCGTCCTTGCCCTCCCATCGCTTCCTGCAGTTGCGGCAGTAACACGTCCAGCGTCTGCTTACCAGCCGCCACAATGCTTGGGTTAGTGGTCACCCCTGCCAGCGGAAAAACCCGCGCCAGAGCTTTTACCGCGTCAACGTCAGACGTATCTAAATAGAGTTCCATAACCTTTCCTCAAACGAATAATTAGCATGAATAAAAGGTAGCACGGCGAAACCTCACGGTTAGTTGACGTACGTCAATATAACTTTCATTCGAAAGTAATTTAATCTTTATACGAAAGATGAGAGGCCGCTTATGATTTTCAATATCCAGCGCTATTCCACACATGATGGTCCCGGTATCCGTACCGTGGTGTTCCTTAAGGGATGCTCTCTGGGCTGTCGGTGGTGCCAGAATCCGGAAAGCCGTGCCCGCACGCAGGATCTGCTCTATGACGCGCGTTTGTGCCTCGACGGTTGCGATCTCTGTGCTCAGGCCGCACCGAAGGTGATTGAACGCGCGCTGAGCGGATTGCTGATTCATCGCGAAAAACTGACCGATGATGCGCTCACGGCGCTGACCCACTGCTGTCCAACCCAGGCGCTGACCGTCTGCGGAGAGGAAAAAAGCGTGGACGACATCATGGCGACCGTAGTGCGTGATAAACCGTTTTACGATCGCAGCGGCGGGGGTCTCACCCTGTCTGGCGGTGAACCCTTTATGCAGCCAGAACTGGCGGCAGCGCTGCTCAAAGCCAGCCACGATGCAGGTATTCATACAGCGGTTGAAACCTGTCTGCATGTCCCGTGGAAGTATATTGAACCGTCATTACCTGACGTCGACCTGTTCCTGGCCGATTTAAAACATGTCGCCGACGCGCCGTTTAAACAGTGGACCGATGGCAGCGCCTCTCGCGTACTGGAAAATCTGAAAAAACTGGCCGCCGCCGGTAAAAAAATGGTTATCCGCGTCCCCCTGATTCAGGGGTTCAACGCTGACGAAGCCGCTATTCAGGCCATTACCGATTTTGCTGCCGACGAGCTTCACGTCGATGAGATCCATTTTTTGCCCTACCACACGCTGGGCATCAACAAATACCACTTACTCAGTCAACCCTACAACGCACCGGATAAACCGCTTGATGCGCCTGCGCTGCTCGAATTTGCCCAGCAGTACGCCAGCCTGAAAGGTTTAACCGCGACCCTACGAGGATAATCGCCATGACCACTCTGAAACTGGACACACTCAGCGACCGTATCAAAGCGCATAAAACGGCCCTGATTCACATCGTGAAGCCGCCGGTTTGTACCGAGCGCGCCCAGCACTATACCGAGATGTATCAACAGCATCTGGATAAACCTATCCCGGTTCGCCGCGCGCTGGCGCTGGCCCATCATCTGGCGGAACGCACCATCTGGATCAAGCATGACGAACTGATCATTGGTAACCAGGCAAGCGAAGTGCGTGCCGCGCCAATCTTCCCGGAATACACCGTGTCGTGGATTGAAAAAGAGATCGATGACCTCGCCGACAGGCCGGGCGCGGGCTTTGCGGTAAGCGAAGAGAACAAACGCGTGTTGCACGAGGTGTGTCCATGGTGGCGTGGTCAGACCGTGCAGGATCGCTGCTACGGGATGTTTACGGACGAGCAGAAAGGGCTGCTGGAAACCGGCATTATCAAAGCCGAAGGTAACATGACCTCCGGTGACGCACACCTGGCGGTAAATTTCCCGCTGCTGCTGGAAAAAGGTCTCGACGGCCTGCGCCACAAAGTTGATGAACGTCGTTCCCGCATCAATCTGACATGTCTGGAAGACCTTCATGGTGATCAGTTTCTGAAAGCGATTGATATCGTGCTGGAGGCCGTCAGTCTGCACATTGAGCGTTTTGCCACGCTGGCACGTAAAATGGCGGCCACGGAAACTCGCGCCAGTCGTCGTGATGAACTGCTGACCATGGCGGACAACTGCGATGTGATCGCCCATGAGCCGCCAAAAACGTTCTGGCAGGCGCTGCAGTTGTGCTATTTCATCCAGTTGATCCTGCAAATTGAATCGAATGGTCACTCAGTGTCGTTTGGTCGCATGGATCAGTACCTCTATCCGTTCTACCGTCGTGACGTAGAACTGAACCAGAGCCTCGATCGTGAGCTCGCCATTGAGCTGCTGCACAGCTGCTGGCTGAAACTGCTGGAAGTGAACAAAATCCGCTCCGGCTCCCATTCGAAAGCCTCGGCGGGTAGCCCGCTGTATCAGAACGTGACCATTGGTGGCCAAAACCTGGTTAACGGTCAGGCAATGGATGCTGTCAATCCGCTCTCCTACGCTATTCTGGAATCCTGCGGCCGCCTGCGTTCTACTCAGCCAAACCTGAGCGTGCGTTATCATGCAGGGATGAGTAATGATTTCCTGGATGCCTGTGTACAGGTGATCCGCTGCGGCTTCGGGATGCCTGCCTTTAATAACGACGAAATCGTCATACCTGAATTCATTAAGCTTGGCATTGAACCGCAGGACGCCTATGACTATGCGGCCATTGGTTGCATCGAAACCGCTGTTGGCGGCAAATGGGGCTACCGCTGTACCGGTATGAGCTTTATTAACTTTGCCCGCGTGATGCTGGCAGCGCTGGAAGGTGGTCGCGATGCCACCAGCGGTAAAGTATTTCTGCCACAGGAAAAAGCGCTCTCGGCTGGTAACTTCAACAATTTCGACGAAGTGATGGATGCCTGGGATGCGCAGATTCGCTACTACACGCGTAAATCTATCGAAATTGAGTATGTTGTCGACACCATGCTGGAAGAGAACGTACACGATATTCTGTGCTCTGCGCTGGTAGATGACTGTATTGAACGCGCGAAAAGCATTAAGCAAGGCGGCGCGAAATACGACTGGGTATCGGGTTTGCAGGTGGGTATTGCCAACCTCGGCAACAGCCTGGCTGCGGTGAAGAAACTGGTCTTTGAACAAGGCGCTATCGGTCAGCAACAGCTGGCCGCCGCGCTGGCCGCCGATTTTGACGGTCTGACCCACGAACAATTACGCCAGCGACTGATCAACGGCGCACCGAAATACGGCAACGATGACGATAGCGTTGATACGCTGCTGGCTCGCGCTTATCAGACCTATATCAATGAGTTAAAACAGTATCATAATCCGCGTTACGGACGTGGCCCGGTTGGCGGCAATTACTACGCGGGTACCTCATCGATCTCCGCAAACGTACCGTTTGGCGCGGCAACGATGGCCACACCGGATGGTCGTAAGGCGCACACTCCGCTGGCAGAAGGCGCAAGCCCGGCTTCCGGAACGGACCATCTCGGCCCAACAGCGGTAATTGGCTCGGTGGGTAAACTGCCGACCGGTTCAATCCTCGGCGGCGTGTTGTTAAACCAGAAGCTGAACCCGGCCACGCTGGAGAATGAATCCGATAAGCAAAAGCTGATGATCCTGCTGCGTACCTTCTTTGAAGAGCACAAAGGCTGGCATATTCAGTACAACATTGTCTCCCGTGAAACGCTGCTGGAAGCCAAAAAGCACCCGGATCAGTATCGTGACCTAGTGGTCCGTGTAGCAGGTTATTCGGCCTTCTTCACCGCGCTGTCTCCAGATGCGCAGGACGATATCATCGCACGTACTGAACATATGCTGTAATCCCCCTTACCCGGCGGCATTTCGCTTGCCGGGTATTCTTCTTTCGAATGAAATAAATTTGTGCTTTAGCTCACATTGTTATTAAAATGTTTCTGGTCGCAGTTATGAGCCAGGAGCAAGTATGACCATCAAAGTTATCGTCACTGATATGGACGGAACTTTTCTCGACGACGCCAAAAAATACGATCATGCACGTTTTATGGCGCAGTATCAGGA